>JBBQIO010000412.1:0-4366 GCA_038325015.1 Polyangia bacterium | reverse complement strand
CGGGCCGCACGACGTATTTTTGCGCCGACAACAGATGCAGGATGCGGCCGAGCATGAAGCGCATGCCGACGCCCTGGTGGCCGGCCTGGAACGCCTCGTTGAGGTAGACCAGCGCTTCGAGCGGTTTGTCCTGTAAGAGGTACTGACGTCCCTGCTCCTCGTTCGACTGAGCCAGCGCCTCTTTTGCCAAATTCGAGCTAGCGCGCACTTTTTTGTTGGCCAAACCAAGAAAAACAACGAACGCGGACAGAGCAATAAATGCCAGTGTCAACAGGCCGCGACGAATCCGCCGTCCGGCCAGCGCGTAGGCGGTCGAGGCCTGGCCAAACTCCTCTTCAAGCGCCGTCGAGCGACCGGGAAAACGCTGCCGCCAGATCTGATATTCGGTGAGCGCCTCGTCGCGCCAGAGCAGTCCGCGCGGTCGACCGCGCGCCGCCCACTGCTGCGCCGCCTGACGAAGCTGATCGCGCAGGCGCGCCCCTTCGGCATCTTCGCTCCGCCAGCGAACCAAGCGCGGCCAGGCGCCGAGCAACGCCTCATGCACCACCTCGATCTGATCCGCCGCGCCAGGAATTCCGTCGGTATCCTCGTTGTCGGGCGTGGTCGCGATCGGCGCCTCGGATGCGGACAATAGACGCCCATTGATCAATTTTTCGAGCACCGCCTCGCCGTGCACGCGTGAGCCGAGCACCTCCAAGAGCTCACCGCGAGAGAGCACCGCGCGCGTGCCTTCCGACGTGACCAGGCGGCGAAAAGCCTCGCGCACTAGCGCGCGCTCTTCAGACGACATCGCTTCGAGCGTCTGCTCGGCGTGCTGCGCCAGTGCGCCGCCGACGCCGCCCATTGCCTCGTAGGCTTTTTTCGGCAGCAGCCGCCCGGTGCGATCGCGCAGCTCCCACAGCTTGGACGCCGTGAATGACAGCAACGGCAGCGCGCCCGGCTGGCCAACGACCGCCTGGACCATTTCCCAGGGCAGCTTGGGATCGTCAAACGCATAGCCGGACCGGCGCGCCGGCTCGAGCACGATGCGCAGCAGATCTTCGGCGGCCGGCGTGGTCACCAGCTGGAGCCCGAGCGCCAGCCGCTCGCGCAGCGCTACCATCTCGTCGGCGCGAATCAAAAAATCGTCGCGCAGGGTGACCACCACACGCACCGGATCTTTGGCGCTCCGCCCGAGATCGGCGACCAGCGCGGCGTAGCGGTTGCGCTCGTCGGCATCGGCGCACAGAGTAAACAGCTCCTCGAACTGATCGATGACGATGACGAGCGCGCCATCGCCGACCAGCTTGAGCGCGCCGGCGCGCATCGCGTCGGCCTGCCCGACAACGTCGTCCTCCGTGACCGTGACGCCGACGACGATTCCCTCTTTGGCGAGGCGGGTACGCAGCGCGGCCATCGGCTGCGCTCCCGGCCGGACGGTCACCGTCTTCCAGCCCGCCGGCAAATTGGGGATCACGCCGGCCTGCACGAACGAGCTCTTGCCGGCACCCGACGGGCCCACGACCGCCACCATCCCCTGCATGCGCAGCCGGTTGACCAGTGCCTCGGCCTCGCGTTCGCGTCCGAAAAAAACCGCCGCGTCTTCCGGCCGAAAGGTCGATAATCCGCGATAGGGCGCGCGCTCGTCGAGCGCTGACGGACCGTGGTCCTCGACGTGAACAAGCACCGAGCGCGACAGCTCCCAGAACGCCGCCTCCTGACGCTCGAACCCCGCCGGCAAGGCGACGAGGCGCGCGCCATTTCGCCCCTGCCCTTCGAGTAAAAAGAGCTCCTCGGGCGCCCCCGGCGTCGGCTGCGCCACTTGCAAAAGCGGGTATAGAGGCAGCACCACGCCGCCCTCGGCGTCGACCAAGATCGGGTGACCGTCTTCGATCTGCGACTCGTCACGGCCGGGCAGCGGCATCGCCGACCGGATCACCATGCGCACGCCCATCCAGCGCTCGCCGCGACCGCCACGCGGCACAACCAGCTGGTAGCTGTTGAGAAACTCGAGGCCACGCAACAGGCGCGCGACCATCGGCAGACCGCGCGCGAGGCTGAACTGCGCCTGCTCCTCGGTGCCGCCAGTGACCTGATCGCGCAGGTCGAAAAGTGGCTCGAATAGCGGCACCCGCGACTCGCCCTCGTCGTCGTAGAACGCGCGCACCAGCTCGGGCACCGGATAGGCGTCGGCGCGCTTGGCGAACGGACGGCACAGCTCGCGCGCCAGTGAGACCCACTCGCCGTCGTCCAGACCGCGCCGTCGCAGCTGCCGCAACAGCTCGCCCACCGACTCCGCGTCGACGGCCTCGCCCGCGCCAACCCGAGTGCGCGCTGCGATTGCGACCAATCCTATCAACCGCGCGGCGACATGCGCCACCAGCCACATCGAGTCACGGGCCTGATGCGCGTTGTGCGCGGCGGCCAGCGCACCGACGGCCTCGGCCAGCGGCTGGGGCGCCTCCTGCATCGCGGTCTGGCGGGTCGGCTCGTCGAGCTCCGGCAGCTGACTGCGATCGCTGCCGATGCCGGCCGCCACGCGAATCGCCTCACCGAGATCAAGGGCGCTCTGAAAACGCCCCTCCTTGGTCTTGGCCATCGCCTTGCGCAGCGCGGTTTCGAGCCCAGCCGGGAAGGTCCCGCCCAAAGGCGGCACCGGCTTTCGCTGGTGGGCGTCGGCGATTGCGCGCGTCGAATCTTCGGCGAACGGCAGCCGTCGCGTCAGGCACTGATAGGCCAGAACGCCGAGCGCGTAGATATCGGTGCGCGCGTCGACCACGCCCATTTCGCTCCATTGCTCGGGAGCCATGTAGGGCGGCGAGCCGATGGCCTCGCCGGTAGCGGTCAAGTCGCGCGAGCTCGGCGTCAGCGCACGGGAGGTCGGCGTCGAGGTCGACGACTCGCCCGAGCGGCTGGTTTGGGCCGTGGTCGCGTCGTTGGGATCGACGGGCCGACTCGACGCCGGTACGACGGGCGCATCAGCGGTGATGTCCTCCTGTCCGGCGCTGTCGGAATAGGACGGCTCCTCGAAGTCGCCGTCGGCCGGCGCCGCGTCGGGCAGCTGAACCTCACCGGTCTGCGGGCCGAGCAGCTTGGCGATGCCAAAGTCGAGGAGCTTGGGCAAAAGGCGCCCCGCGCGCGACATCACCATCACGTTGGCCGGCTTCAGATCGCGATGGACGATCCCGCCTTCGTGCGCCGCGTGCACCACTTCGCAGATGCGCTCCATGAGCGGCGCAAACCGGCTCAGTGGCATCGCGCCCTGCAGACGCAAAAGATTGTTCAGCGGAATGCCGCGCACCAACTCCATCGCGATCCATAAAACGCCGTCGGCCTCGGCGCCGAACGCGTAGATGTGCGCGGCGAACGGATGGTCGAGTCGTGACGCGAGCTGTGCCTCGCGCAAAAAACGCTGCGCGTAGTCCGGTCGGTGCCGATGGCCGGGGCGCAGCACCTTGACCACCGCCAGGCGATTGAGCGTGACCTGGACGGCGCGATAGACAGCGCCGAATCCCCCTTCGCCGATGCGGCTCTCGAGGGTGAACTCGCCGAGCGTGCGACCGATGAGCGGGTCGGTCGTGGCGGTTTGTGTGTGCATGCGCCGCCCTCAATCATATCATCGCCGGTTCGCCTGCGCTGTTGGGCTGTCCGTGGCGTCGCCCGTGATATAGTACGTGCGTGGCCGCACCCGATACCCGCGTCGGTGAGCGCACGCCGACGGCGATGCGCATCAAGCTCCGCTATCCGGACATCGACACGTTCATTCAAAAATACGCGGTGAACATTTCGCGCGGCGGCATCTTCATCGCCACCAAGACGCCCAAGCCGGTCGGCACGCTGCTCAAGTTCGAGTTCGTCTTGGCCCACACCGAGCCAGGCACGTCGATCATTCGTGGCGAGGGGCAGGTGCAGTGGACGCGCGAGTTCGACGCCGCGCAGCCGACCAAGGCGCACGGCATGGGCGTCAAATTCACGCGGCTCGACACCGAGAGCCAGGAAATCGTCGACCGCGCGCTGGCGTGGCGGTCGGCCCAAGGGGGGGGCGACGGCGGCGATCCGGCCGGCGATACGCGCACTCCGACGGTCGTCTCGACGCGTGCATTTGCCACCGCGAAGGCGGCACCCGCCGTCGATGTCGAGGCGCCGACTGCGGTGCGTCCATTGGCCCGCATCGCGGCGGCGGCCCCCGAGCCGCGTCCGCCGGTCGTCGCGCCAGAGCCGGCTCCGGTGAGCCCGCCTTCGCCAGCGCCAGTGGCCACCGAAGCCGCGCCGTCCCCTGTGCTGTTCGACGCGCCGACTCCCGTGCGTACCCTGCGCAGCGACGGCACCGTCGGCACTCCCGGGGATGCCACACCGGATGTTGCTGCGACCGATACTCAGCTCGACG
>JBBQIO010000411.1:0-4374 GCA_038325015.1 Polyangia bacterium | reverse complement strand
CGTCGCCGGGCAGTGGCAAAAGCCGCGCGTGCGCGGCCTGGCCAAGCTGGAAAACGTCCTCCTTCAGGTGCGGCGCTTCGACCACGAGGTGCTGTTGCGCCAGGGCACGATCGCCTTTGCCAACGACACGTTGACGCTCGGCTGTCCACGGATGACGGGCGGCGACGCCCCCATCGGTTGCATTGCCGTGCAGGGCTCGCTCGACGACCAAGGGCAGCTGGGGCTCGACGGGATCCTCGATCTGGGCGACGATTTTTCGCTGCACAGCATCGACTTGAACGTATGGGGCAATGAGCTGCGGCACTCCACCGGGACCTTCACCGTGGCGCTTTCGCCGCGTCTCCGACTGCGCTCACGCGACGGGCAGCAGTTCGCGCTGTCGGGGCGCATCGACATCGTCGAGGGGCGCTACACGCAGAAGTTCGACATCTTCAATAACCTGGTGCTGCAGCCGCGCGCGGTCGAAGTGCAGGAGCCGTTCTGGCAGGGAGAGCCGCGCCTCGAGACCATGACCCTCGACCTGCGCGCGCAGTCGACCGGTCCTTTGTACGTCAACGCCGGTTTCGCCGATCTGACCGGCTCGGCGGTGCTGGCGATCACCGGCACGCTGTCGGACCCACGCCTCGGCGGCACCATGCAGATCGACGAAGGCGGTATCTTCAACCTGCAGTCCAACACGCTGACCTCCGATCAGGGCCACATCTACTTTGCCGCTGACAAGCGCATTCCCGAGGAGACGCCGACGCTAGATCTGTCCGGCTCCGGCGTATGCACCGACCGCGCTGACGCGCAGCACACCATCTTGATCAAGCTCACCGGCACGGCAGGGTCGCCGCAGATGTCGATGAGCTCGCTCGAAGGCTGGGACCAGAGCACGGCGTTCTTGTGCCTGGCGTCGGGCCGGACGCCGGACGATATCCGGCGCGCCTCGCAGGGCAGCGACTCGTCGGTCCAGGGCAAGGGGCTGACCGCCGCCGAGGGCATCTCCAAGTTCGTCACCGGCTCGGTGATCAACCAGATCTTGAGCGATCCGCTGCGCAAGGTGATCGGTTTCGATTTGACGTCGATCGAGTTCGGGCAGAGCTCGCTCGACGTGCGCTTGTGCAAGCGCTTCGGCCGCTTCATCAAGACCTGCGGGCAGGGCGAGCTCGGCTTCTTGGGGTCGAGCAAAGTCCAGGGTCAGGCCGAGCTCAAGCTGTCGGACTTCGTCGCCGGCCTGGTCCGACTCGAGTACCTCACCCAAGGGGTCGACACCTTCGAAGAGTCGCCGACCCGGCTCAAGCTCGAGCTCAACCTCCGGCTCCCGCTCGGCTACTGAGGCTGCTATGGTCGGCCCGACGCCGTGACCTCCGCCCGACTGCGCCAGCGCGTACTGCTTCGGCAATCATGGGTCCTCGGGCTTGTGCTCAGTGTCGCTGCACACGCGCAGACTCCGACCGGTAGCGATGCGCAGCCCCGGACGACGACCGCGGCCGAGCGCGAAACTCTGGCCGAAATGCCGCCGCCGACCCCAGGTCCCGGATCGCTGCCCTCGCCGGGCATGGCCTTGGCCCCGGACGCGCGCATGCCCACCGTCGTGGCATCGCCGGTGCCGGCACCAGGAACCGAAGAGGCGCCAGCCCAGCTCGGCGAGATCACCTTGTCGGGGCGGCTGCTCGAGCCCAAAGAGAAGCTGCTGAAATTTCTCGGGCTGTTTCCGGGCGCAGCGTTCGGCTCCGAGGAGCAGCAGCAGGTGACCGAAGCTCTGGCCCGCCTCGGCTATCGCGTCATCGACGATCGCCTCGATCCCCATCCCGGTCGCGTCAATCTGGCGCTCACAGTCGCGCCGGTGCGCGTCGTGCGTCACATCGCGATTCACGGAAATTTTCCGCTCTTCGACGACGAAGTCCTGCGCCACATCACGCTCCGCTCCGGCACCACCCTGCCGCCCGACGAGGAGATGCGCCTGGCGCTCGACGCCGAAGAGGCGCGCCTGATCATCTTTTTGCAGCGCGACGGCTACTTCGGCGGCTCGGTCAAGATCACGCCACTGAAGACAGCGCGCCCCGAGTGGATCGACCTCGACGTGCGGATGTACCTCGGATCTTGGTATCGCCTGGGCGGGCTGAGAATCACCGGTCACAGCCCAATTCCGGCCGAGGAGCTGACACGCGTCTTCGATCACTGCTGCCTGTGGT
Organism: Polyangia bacterium; assembly: GCA_038325015.1. Classification (GTDB taxonomy): domain Bacteria; phylum Myxococcota_A; class Polyangia; order Palsa-1104; family Palsa-1104; genus JBBQIO01. Next base: position 2,197 of record JBBQIO010000411.1, on the reverse strand, counting down.
GGGGACGCTTTCGCGTCGATCGCATGCGCGAAGATGCGCGCGCGGCGGAGCGGCTCTTGGCCTCGCGTGGCTATCCCGCGGCCCGCGTGGTGCCTAGTTTCGACGTGAACAGCGATGTCGATGCCAGGAGCGGCCGCGTGATCTTGCCGATTCGCGTCACCGAGAAGCGCAAAGTCGAGGTGCGCTTCGTCGGCAATCGCTCCATCGCGGACCGCGATTTGAAGCCGCAGTTGACCATTTTCACCGCCGGCGCCTACGACGAGATCGAGCTGGCCGAGAGCGCCAAGGCGGTGCAGCGCTACTATCAGACCAACGGCTACTTCGAGGCGCGCATCGGCTTCGAGGTGCATCGCCTTTCGGCGGAGCTCGAAGAGGTCGATTTTCTCATCGAGGAGGGCCCCGAGCTCAAGGTCCGTCGCGTCGGCATCGTCCCCGATGGGCCAACGCCGCTGACCTTCGGCGAAGAGGAGATTCGTACTGGCGCGCAGCTCGAAACCAAAATCTTCCCCGCGCTCGGTCTAATCGGTCTGGGCGAGGGCGGATTCGTCACCTCGGTGCAGCTGCAGCAGGACGTCGATCGCATCGTCGAGTTTTACCGCACGCGCGGTTTTCCGTCCGTGCGGGTGCGGGGCCAGGTGGCGCGCGACGACAACGCCTTCGAGGACCCCGGCGTGCTGGGCGCGCTCGTGGCCACCGACGAAGGTCACGGCGACGACCTGTACGTGCGCTTCACCGTCGACGAGGGCAAACGCGAGCGCTTCGGCGCCGTGGACATCGTGTTCATCGGGCCGCACGTCCGGACCACGGAGGAGATCAAAAAAGTCTTCAAGATCGACCGCGGCGATCCCTACACGCAGGTCGCATTCGGCGACGCCTATCGCCGCCTCCTGACGCTGTACGCCAGTGCCGCACGGCCCTACTTGAAGATCGGCATCGCCGGTTCGCGCTGGGACACGGCCCACGCCAACTACTTCGCCCGCCTGGAAATCGACGAGGGGCAAAAAGTGACCTTCGGCGAGATTCTGATTCGCGGAAATTTTCGCACGCGGACGCGCGTGGTCATGGCCGATCTGCCGTTTCGGCCCGGCGATCCGTTCGACGTCAACAAGATCGGCGAGGCCGAGCGCAACCTCCAGACGCATCTCATCTTCAACACGGCGACGGTGCAGGTGGCGCTGCCGCACCGCAATCCCGTCCCCATCTTGGTCACCGTTCAGGAGCGCTACTTCGAGCAGGTCAGCGTTGTGCCGGTGGTCGGCCTGGCGACGGACCGCCTGCCGAACTATTTTTACGTCGGCATCGGACTGCTCGCCTCCAACTTCTTGGGCCTCGGCTCACAGCTCGAGCTGCACGCCGACTTCGATGATCCGACCTCCTGGGGTGCGCAGCTCCGCTACACTGATCTGCGCGCGTTCGGCCCGGGCTGGCGCTTCGACCTGACTGGCTTCTATCGTCAGGAGGTCACGGTGCGCCTCGGACGCATCACCAGCTTCGGTGCGTCCCTCGCGTTGACACGTTCGATCACGCGCACGTTGCGCGTTTTCGGTCGCTACGATTTTTACGAATCCAAGATCGCCGTCGGGCTCAACCGCATCGCTGGGCCGCACGAGCTACCCAACGTGCAGGACAACACCGAGACCGCCAAACTGACCCTCGGCATCACCTTGGATCGCCGGATCGGTGCCGATGGCCAGCCCAATCCGCTCATGCCCAGAAAAGGGTTTCTCCTGTCTGCCGCGGTGGGCTGGGCATTTCCTGCGTTGAGCGACAACATTGGATTGCGCCTGTTACAAGCGGGCGGCGGAGATCATAACTTTTTAGTCTTTTCTGCGCAGGCCGTAGGGTTATTGCCGGTTCGCGTTCGTCATAGTGAATTGACGCTAATCGCGAACCTCCGGCTCGACGAAGGAGTACCGATAGGCGAAAGCGCGCTGCCGCAAGTCGAGCGCTTTTTCGCGGGTGGCGACACGACCACGCGCGGTTACCAGACCGATGAGCTCAAGACCGAGATCGTACGCGGCGGCGTCGACCCGTTGACCGGACAGGCCGGCTTTCGCGTCATTCCGCAGGGCGGCAACCTGCGGCTGCTCGGCACCGTTGAGCTGCAGTTTCCGATCTCGGCAACGTTCCTGGGCTTGCCGTGGCCGTGGGTCGGCGCCGTGTTTTACGATGTGGGGGCGATTGCCGACGCGCCCAA
>JBBQIO010000410.1:0-4387 GCA_038325015.1 Polyangia bacterium | reverse complement strand
GCGGCCGTCGTGCTCGCTGACGATGCGGTAGCTGACCGACAGGCCGAGCCCGACGTTCGACCAGTCGTCCTTGGTCGTGAAGAACGGCTCGAAGATGCGCTCGCGGTTCTCGGCGGGGATGCCGCGCCCGGTGTCGCTGATCGCCAGTGCCACCTCGGGGCGCTGCTCGGGCCCGGCTTGCAAGCGAGTGGCAATGCGCAGCGTGCCGCCCTGGGGCATGGCGGTGCGCGCGTTGGTCACCAGGTTGAGCAGCACCTGCGCGATCTGGCCGCCGTCGGCGCGCATGCGGGGCGCCGCGGGATCGAGCGCGAGTTCGACGACGATGCCTTTGGATTCGAGCAGCGATTTGGTCAGCGCCAGCGTTTCTGTCACCAGCTTGTTGGCGTCGACGCGACCACGCACAGCGGCGGCGTGCTGCACGGAAAAGCGCAGCAAGCTCTGCACCACCTCGGCGGCACGTCGCGCGCCCTCTTCGATGTGGCGCAGCGATTCGTCGTCGGGCTCGGCCGTGCCTTTGGCCGCACGTTCGGCGCGCAGGAGCTGCACGTGGCCGATCACCGCGCCGAGCGGATTGTTGATCTCGTGGGCCGCGCCCGCGCCGAGCTGGCCGAGCGCCGCCAGCTTCTGCGCCTGGACGAGCTGCGCCTGGGCCTCCTTGAGCTCGCGCGTGCGCTCAATGACACGCGCTTCGAGCTCGCGATTGAACGCGGCGATCTCGGCGTGGCTTGCCTCGAGGGCGGTGGCCATGCCGTCGAAGGTGCGCCCGAGCTCGCCGATCTCGTCGGTCGCATCGATGCTCTTGCTTTGCGCGACGCGCACGCTCCACTGGCCGGTGCCGAGTGCGCGGGCCGCGATGGCGAGTCGTTCGATACGGCCGCCCATGCGTAGCGCCAATAGAAAGGCCGCCACCATCGCGGTCAGCGCGGCCAGCGCCGCACCGCCGAGCGTCACCCGTCGCAAGCTGCGCGCTGCGGCAAACGCAACTGCGGCGTCCATCTCGACGAACACGTGCCAGCCGAGCTCGCCGACGGTGGCACATCCTGCCACCCAGTGATGCGCGCCCTCGACGATGCGGCGGGTGCCGCCGCTGTCGCCGCGCAGCGCACATTCGACGAGCGTGCTCTCGCCGAGGGCCACAGCCGGCACCTCAAGGAGCGGGCGTCGGTCGGTGGCGGCGACCACCCGACCTTGATCGTCGCCGATGAAGAGCGTCATGCGCTCGCCGCCGCGAACCTCGTCGAGGAGGCGCCGCTCGTCCTCGAGGGAAAGCGTGACCGCGACGACGCCGCCGGAGACGGCCAGCGCGCAATCCACAACCACGACGCTCGCCAGGCCGTCTGGGCCGCCGTCTTTGCCGCGCTCCGGCCATAGGTAGGGCGCGGAGAAAACGATCGACGAAGTCGCCTCGCTACGGTCCCGCGCCGCGGCTTGCTCACCGAGCGGGCTGGGCGCCGGGTTACCGCGTCGGAGCACGCCCGCGGCGTCGTAGAGTCGTGCCGCCCGCGCCCGTGCCTGCGTCGTCAGCAGGCGGAATGCACCATCGATCTCGGCATCGCTCAGCGCGGCCCACGGAATGTGCGCCGCCAGCCCCGGCAGCGCCCGCGCGCGCCCCTCGACGTCGGCGGTAATGGCCAGCTCGGCATGCGCGGCGGTCTGGTCGAGGCGTGCCTTGACCTCGCTCTCGAGGGCGCGCTCGTTGCCGGTGACCAGCAAAAAGCCCGCCGTCGCCAGCGGCAGCACCGCCGCCACCACCAGCACGAGCATGATTTTGTGAAACAGACGCACGTTCGAGTCAGGGCATCAGGACGCGGCGTTGGCCGACTCGTGGGGCGGCCAGAGCACCCGCCCGTCGCGCACGTAGGCCGAGCTTACGATCGTCTTGGCGCGCTGCTTGAGCTCGGCCGCGACCCGCGACAGATCCGCGTGGTTGGTCACCGGCGATGCTGCGCGCGTGACGCACGCGATCGACACGCTCATGATCGGGAAGCGACGCATGACGCCAAAGCGGTCGAGCGTCTCGATGAAGCCGCGCTCGCGATCGCTCTTGTTGTAGTAGAGCGGCACCAAGCGGTCGAACGTCTCGATGATGCCGACGCACACGCGATCTGCGAAATCGACGGTCGTGAGAAACACGAAGTCGTCACCCGCGATGTGCCCGATGAAATCGCCCGGCCCACCCAGGCGCGCCAGGACCTCGCGCAAGATGTCGGCGGTCTGCAGAATGACGCCGTCGGCCTTGGCGTAGCCGTAGTAGTCGTTGAACGCCTTTAGGTTGTCGAGGTCGAGGTAGCAAAAGGCGAAGTCGCTCGATTGCGCCATGCGCCGGCTGGTCTCCTCCTCGATCGACACCGACCCGGGCAGCCGCGTGGTCGGCGACGCGCCCAGCTCGAGCTCGCGTCGCATCAGCGCCTTGTCGACGCGCGCCACCAGCTCGGCCGAGTCGAACGGCTTGACCAGATAATCCTCGGCGCCGAGCCGGAATGCCCGAACCTTGTCGGCGGTCTGACCGCGCGCCGAAACGAAGATGATCGGCGTCATGGAGGTCTCGCGATCGCCGCGCAGCCGCTGCGCCAGCTGAAACCCGTCCATGCCGGGCATCATGACGTCGACCAAGATCAGGTCCGGTTTGAAGCGCTGCGCCTCGGCCAGGGCCTCGTTGCCGTCGGCGGCCTCGCTGACGCGAAAGCCCTGCCGCTCGAGCACGTCGCGGCAGATCATGCGGATACCGGCGTCGTCGTCGACGCACAGGATCTTTTTGCGCAGCCGCCCCCGGTCGGCGATGAGACGTCCGACCGCCTCGGCGAGCTTGTGCGAGTCGACCGGCTTGCGCAGCTGCGCGTCGGAGAAGCTGGGCGCGCGCGGATCGCTCTGCCCGGCGACCGACAGCACGATGATCGGCGTCTTGCGCGTGTCCGGGTCGTGGCGGAGGATCTCGACCAGCGCTGGGCCGTCGACGTGCGGCATGCGCAGATCGACGGTCAATACGTCGGGGCGACGCTCACGGGCCAACGTCAGCGCGCTCTCGGAGTCGTGCGCGACCAGCGCCCGCAACCCCTCGGCCATGAGCATGCCTTTGATCATGAACGTCGCATGGTGATCGTCGTCGACCACCAACACGGTCCGCTGATGGCCGGTGTGCCGCGGCGTGTCGCCGTCGGTCTTGTCCGGCTTTTCCGGCGGCAGCGTCGGCAGCACCAGCACGAAGCGCGCACCGACCGGAGCGTCCTCGACCCAGATCTGCCCGCCGTGCCCTTCGACGATGCTGCGGCTGATGGCTAGCCCGAGACCGGTGCCGCCGACCTGTCGAGTCGATGAGGACTGCACCTGCTCGAACTTGTCGAAGATGCGTTCGCGGTCGACCTCGTCGATGGCCACGCCGCTATTCCACACCGCGATGCCGATGTGCGACAGCGAGGTCTCGGGGCCGAACACGTCGACCTGGATCGTGCCGGCCTCGGGTGTGAACTTGACCGCGTTGGACATTAGGTTGGACAGCACCTGCGCCAGCCGGTCGGAGTCGGCGACGATGCGCACCGACTCGGACACCGACAGCACGATGGAGATGCGCTTTTGCTCGGCGGCCGGCCGGAAGCGCTCGACCGCCTCTTTGGCCAGCTCGCCGATGTCGGCCGAGCCCATCCTCATGGTCAACTTGCCGCGCTCGAGCTTGGCCACGTCGAGGAGGTCGTCGACGATGGTGTTGAGCCAAGTGCAGGATTCGCGCGCCATATCGAGGTAACGGGTCTGCTTTTCGGTCAGCCCGCCGACGTACTGACTCAAAACGATGTCGAGCGCGCCGGAGATCGACGTCAAGGGCGTGCGCAGCTCGTGCGACACAATCGACACGAACTCCTCTTTGCGCTGCTCCAGCGCCTTTTGCTCGCTGATGTCGCGCAGCACCACGACCACGCCAACCGGTACGCCGACCGCGTCGAGCACCGGCGATACGATCGAGTGCAGGAAGTGATTGCCGACCTTGAGCTCCTCGCGCACTGGATCAGCGCGCCCGCGCGTGCGCACCAGATCGAACGGATAGAAGCCGAGGCGCTCCTTCAAAAAGCGCGCGGTGATCGGCGCTTCGGCCGAATCGAGACCGAGCATGCGGCGCGCCGCGGGATTAAGCAGGAATACCTCGCCGGTCTGGTCGGTCATGATGAGCCCGTCGGCCATCGACTCGACCATCAGCTCCATCTTGCGCCGCTCGTCGAACATACGCGCCGACAGCCGGCGCACCAACTCGGCGGTCTGGCTCGCCAAGACGCCGAGATTTTCCTCTTCGTCCTCGGTAAAGGCGCCCTGTTGCAGCGACGCGACATAGAGCAGACCGACCACGCCGCCCTGCGCGCCGGGCGACAGAATGGGCAGGTGCAGCGACGAGCGAATCTCC
>JBBQIO010000409.1:0-4404 GCA_038325015.1 Polyangia bacterium | reverse complement strand
CCACAGCGCATACTGTGTGATGACCAGTGTCCGCAGCCGTCGCAAGTAGGGCCTTTGCGCGCGCGCGGCGCGCTGCATCCAGGCGTGCGCCACCCACGGAGCGATCGCTAAAAAAATCAGCTCCTCGACGAGATATTGCCGGCGCGGCGGTGCGCTCAACAGCGGCACCATCGCGCCGACGAGATAGACGGCGAGCGGCGCGACCATCGACCAACCGAGCCCGACGACGAGCGCACGCAGCGGCGGCCGGCTGGCACGGGCCATAAGATAGAACCAGCGCGCATCCCCGAGGAGCACGAACAGGACGCTCAACGCCGTCGCTGCCGCGCCCGGAGCCACCGGCGACCAGGCGCCCGTGAAGAGCGCATCGAGCGCCATCTCGAGGATCAACAGGGCGGCGAGCAGGCGCCACTCTTTGCCGCGGCGTTGCGTGAGCACGACGACGAGCGTCAGGGCGAGCGCCAACCAACAAACGAACGGATGGTGCCAGCCGCTGGCGTAGAGCGTGGAAAATGAGCTCAAGGCACCGACCATAGTCGATCTGGTGGATCCGGCCCGATCTCGATGCCGGCTTGCGCGGTTCGGGCGCGAGGACTACGACCATGCCATGGATCTCGGCGATCTCCGGCAAGCGTACGGCGTGGGTAGTCTCGACGAAGCGATGTTGGCGCCGACGCCGGTCGCGCAGTTCGAGCGCTGGTTCGAAGCCGCGCGCGCTGCCGATCCACTGGACCCGCACGCGATGACGCTGGCCACTGCGACTGCCGACGGCACTCCGTCAGCGCGCATCGTTTTGTTGAAGGGCGTCGACGAGGACGGTTTCGTTTTTTTCACCAACTACGAGAGTCAAAAAGGGCGCGAGCTTCTGGCCAATCCGCGCGCGGCGCTGTGTTTTTTTTGGCCGCGGCTCGAACGACAGGTGCGCGTGGTCGGCGAGGTCGAGCGCCTCTCGGCCGACGAGTCGTTGCGCTATTTTCAGACGCGCCCGCGCAACAGCCGATTGAGCGCGTGGGCCTCGCCGCAGAGCGCGCCGCTCGTCGATCGTGCCGAGCTCGATGCGCGCTTGGCTGAAGTCGAAGCGCGCTTTACGGACGGCGAAGTCCCGCTGCCCCCTTTTTGGGGCGGACTGCGCGTGCGGCCGACGGCGGTCGAATTCTGGCAGGGACGCCCCGACCGCCTACACGATCGACTGCGCTACACCGCGCATGATCAACGGTGGCGCATCGAGCGGCTGGCGCCATAACCGCGCGCTGAGCGCGGACGTTCCAGCACCGCGCCCAAGACCATCGCATCGGACCACGCGTCGGCATCGAGGGTGAGCGACAGTGCAGCGCTGCCCGAGACGGACATGGGCGGCGCGACGTGCGGCAGCTGACCGATGAGCACGCGCGCCTGGGCCACTAGCGCGTTGGCGTCGCTCGACTGCATGACCAGCGCGGCGATCGCGCCAGCTACCAGGAGCCGTGGATCGCGCGGCTCGACTGCGTGGCGTGTGTGCAGCGCCTGCGCGATGCGCTTGGTCTCGGCCTCCTCGCGCGGGCCAAAATCGAGCCCGGGGATGGATCGCAGCGCGACCCCATCGAGGACGGTAAGCGGCGTGCGATAGAGCGCCGTCCCGACCATCGCAGCCCGCTCCAGGAGCGGCTCGGCAGCGACGGCAAAAAAATCACCCTCATTGTTCGGCAGGTAGAGTTGCGCTGGATTGCCGTGGCGCGAGCGCCACAGCGTCTCGATGCCATGACCGACCGCGCCGTACCCCATCTGCGCCAAAAGGCGGCACGCCGAGACCACGCGCACGTGGCCCGGCGGATGCTCGTCGTAGTACGCGCCCTTGGCCGACGAAGCGTCGATGGTGTAGACGTTGGCCGGCTGTTTAGGCGAGCCGAACAGAGCGGCCATCGTCCGCACGTAAGCGGTGCCCATCATCAGCGTGCCGAATGCGTCGGCGAACAGCTCCTCCTGCCAGGCGCCGACCGCGCGCTCGACGTAGTCCTTGGGCAAGGTGCGGCCGCGCGGCAACTCGGCGCGTCCAGTCGCGATCCCGAGCTTGCCGGCGAGCTCGGCCGGCAGGCCGCTCACGCTGTTGTAAAAGTCGTGCGCGATCTCGTGGGCCAGCGCCGGCCACCACACCAGCTCCCGCGCCCAGCGCTCGGGCAGAACCACCGTCGCCAAACCGGTCGGCTCGTCGAGGCCGAGAAAGAACAGCTTGTCGCCGCCGATGGCGGTCGCCACACGATTGGACGACAGCGCGATGTCGTGCGCGCGGCAGAAGTCGACGATCGGCCGATAGCACGCACCGCCCAACGCGTCGGCGCCGATCAGGAGCTCACGCAGCGCCGGGTCGCGTCGCTCGCGCAAAAGGGTGCGCACGATGGCGAGCAGCCCGTCGAGCTCCTCGCGCGCGGCGTTGAGCGCGGCCGGCGTCTTGAGCGTCTGCGCCGCGGTTTGGGCGCGATCTGCGAGCGCGCGCAGTGCCGGAACGATCGAGTCGACGGCCAGATCATCGGCGGCGGCCTCGGCCTCGGCAAAAGCTGCGGTTGCGATCGCTTCCAGCAATTTGGCCAGCCGAGCGCGTTCGGCGGCCGGACTGGGCGTGGCGACGGTTCGGGCCGACAGGGTCATCGCAGATTTGGCTGGTTTGCGTCCGACCACTCGGGCCAAGTTGGGCTCGGTGGTCGTTTGCCCGAGGCTGAAGGCGCGCGTGATCGGCCGTAACATGAAGCGCAAGACCTTCCAGATCGTCACCACGATAAAGGCCACCAGCCGAAACAGGCCGACGACGATCGCGACGAGGATGCGCAGCTCCATGCCCGCAATCTAGCACGCGCTACCCGCAGCCAGCGCCTGCGCGCGCCCACGGGGACAGCGTGTCCACCCACCCACAGGCCGTCGCAACTCCACAGCTGGGGCGGCCGCGCGATTGGCATGCAGGCTGCTCTATTGGTTGGTCGAAAGGGGACTGACCATGAACACGTTCAATCGAGTGATGCGAGGGATTTTGGCGGGGGCTGCGTTGACGTCACTGGCGTCGCTGGTGGCGTGCGAAGAGGGGATGCCGGCCAAGCCGCTGCCGCAGCAGGCGCGAGTCGCGACGTCGCCCGAGGTGGCCGAAAAGAGCAACCAGGACATGCTCGCTGCGCGCGTCGAGCCCAAGGGGGTGGTGGCGGTCGTGGAGCCCAAGGTGCCGGAGCTCGATCTCAAAAGCGCCAAGCTTGGCTCGTGGGCCGAGGTGGTGGCGCGGGCGCGGGAGGCGCTCGACGCGGGGCAGCTCGAACGCGCGCGCGTGTTGGCGACGGTGGCCACTAAAAAGGCGCCGGACCGATCGGCGTCGTGGAACCTGCTCGGTCGGGCGCAGCTGAAAAAGGGCGACCGCGCCGCGGCCATCACGTCTTTCGAAAAGGCGGTCGAGCTCAATCCCGATTCGAGCTACGCGCACAACAATCTCGGCTTGGCGTTCATCTACGAAGAGCGCTTCGACGAGGCCATCGACGAGCTGGAGGACGCCACCGACTGCATGCCGGTCGAGGGGTATATGTGGAACAACCTCGGCATGGCCTACGAGCACCTCGATCGACTGTCCGAGGCGCGCGAGGCCTATGGCAAGGCGGCTGAGCTCGAGGTGCCGAATGCGCGGCAGAACCTAGCCCGCCTCGAAGGGGTCAAGAGCATTCGCACTGCACGCGCCGACATCGAGAATGTCGACGATGGCGAAGGCACTGCGTCGCCGGTCGACGGCAACGGCGGCCTGTAGCCTGCTATCGCGCGACTGCAGAACCGATTTCGCGCGGGAAGGCCCCTATCAATGGTGAGCCCGGAGCGCGAACATCTTGTAGAAGCGCGCTTCGACGAAGAGCTTGCCGCTCCAGATGGTATGGCCGCCGTAGGTGCTCGCGAAGGTCTCCGGCACCACGCTCAACGTCCCCGACCCGCCCACCGAAAAATCGAATCCCCACACACTGGCCACGCGCCGCGTGTAGCCCAGCGTTCCGGCACCCACCCAACGGCCGGAGTTGGGCGATACCGCCGAGATGCCGAGCTCGTTGGGCGTCCGCTGCAGCACCTCGACACGCGTCCATAGACTGTTGCTGTCGTCGGAAAAGGCCGCCTCTGCGAGAAACGAATTTAAAACAGCGGCGTAGTCGTACCCCGTGACCAGCCCCCACACCGCCATCGCGTGGGCCCGCCAGTCGCGCGGCAATGTGTATTGTAGGTACACCGAAGACGAGACGCGATATTCGTGTGGAATTGCCGGATTGCCCTCGGGGTTGTTGACGTACGCGCCGGAGACCGCGGCCGTGACGCGCGGAGAGAAGTGCTGCACCAGGCGCAGCGACGCGGAGTCGGGTTTGCGCACCGGCAGGTCGACCCGGGTCGGCTCCGGCTCGAGGCCGCTATAGGTCGAAG
>JBBQIO010000408.1:0-4414 GCA_038325015.1 Polyangia bacterium | reverse complement strand
CACATACGCAGCGTATGCTCCCTCGCCTCGCTTGCGGGCGCGCTCGCCCTGAACGCAACTGACACGCACTTCCTGTAACCGCTTCGAACGAGAGCGAGTCGTCGTCAGTCGGCGCGGACTAGGGCGAATTTCAGGTAGCGGCCCTCTTTGAACGCGGGCAGCGTCGGGTGATCGGCCGGTTGGCCGCGTGCCTCTAGCACGCGTAGGCGACGGCGGGCCTTGTGCCCCGCGTCGCGCAGGATGTCGAGAAACATGGCCGGGTCGACGTGGCTCGAACAGGATGCCGGAGCCAAGATCCCACCGGGCTCGACCAACTGCAGCGCGGCGGCGAACAGATCGCGATAGGCCACGAGCGCTTTTTTTAGGGCCTTTTCCGACGGAGCGAAGCTCGGCGGATCGACCACTATCAGGCCGAAGCGTTCGCCGGTTGAGCGTGCTCGCTCCATCCAGGCGAACACGTCCTCGACCACGAACGCGTGGCGATCGGGCGGTAGATCGTTGAGCACAAAGTTGCTGCGCGCATCGCGGATGGCATCGGCGGCGCTGTCGACCGTGGTGACCTGGCGCGCCCCGGCGAGCGCGGCATAGACCGAGAAGCCGCCGGTGTAGCCGAACAGATTGGCCACGCGGGCGCCGTCGACATAGGGCTGAATCGCGCGACGATTGTCGCGTTGATCCAAAAAGAAGCCGGTCTTCTGCCCGTGCACGACATCGACGGCGAAGCGCACGCCATGCTCGCGCACCTCGACCGGGACCGGCGGCGGACCGCCGCGCAAGACCACTCCTTGGCCACCGCGCGATCGCTCGTACACGTGCGACACGCCGAGCCCCTGCCCGACGTCGAGGAGCGCGTCGGCTACGGCGTCGCGCCACGCACGCACGGCCTCCCCGTCGAGCCGGACCACCGCGACCGTCGCGTACACATCGACCACCACGCCCGGCAAAAAATCGCCCTCGCCGTTGCACCAGCGAAAGCAATCGGTGGTCGACGCATCGAAGGCGCCGCGCCGCGCTGCCAACGCTTCGATCAGTCGCTTACGGACGAACGCCGCGTCGACCGCTTCGTCGGCATCGAGCGTGGCCACGCGAACCCCAATCGGCGAGCGCGCATCATAAAGTCCGCGCGCGACGAAGCCGTGTCCGTCGATTACGTCGACGACGGTGCCGGTGCCAATCCGCATCGGTTCGAGCGCATCGGCCCAGATCCACGGATGGCCGGCCTGGATATGGCGGCGCAGCTCCTTTGTGAGGCGTATGCGCAGCGGCATTGTTCGACCGGCGCCATCATGACATGGTTCGCGCCATGACCATGCCCACCGAGATCGTCGGCCTCTTGCGCTCGACGGTCAGCCTGACCTGGCCGAGCGGCCACGTGTCCGTCTATCCGGCGCGTGGCCTGCGCCTGGCGTGTCGCTGCGCGGCCTGCGTCGAGGAGATGTCGGGGCGGCCCCTGCTCGACCCGGTCAAGGTGCCCGACAGCATTCGCGCGCGCTCGATCCAGCTCATCGGCCAATACGCCATCGGCGTCGAGTGGTCCGACGGCCATTCGACGGGCATCTACAACTTCCGTGATCTGCGCGCCAATTGCCCTTGTGCCGAATGTGCGCTACTGCGCGACGGCGGCGGTAAGATTGCCGAGTAGTACGAGCACCCCTTTTTCAAAGTAGGCACCAAAAGATGTCGTTGGTTTCGCTGCGTCGCGCCAAGCACGAGCATCCGTTTTTACCGACCACGAAGGCCGAGATGGCGGCGCGCGGGTATGCCGAGCTCGATGTGCTGATCATCTCGGGTGACGCCTACGTGGACCATCCGGCGTTCGGTCCGCCGCTGATCGCGCGCTTTTTAGAAGGGCGCGGCTTCAAGGTCGGCTTCATCGCGCAGCCCGATTGGCGCTCGACCAGCGATTTTCTGCGCCTGGGGCGGCCGCGGCTGTTCGTCGGTATCGCGGCCGGAAACCTCGACTCGATGCTCAACCGACTGACCGCGCAGAAAAAAAACCGCGGTGAAGATCAGTACTCGCCCGACGGCAAGCGGGACATGCGTCCGGACCGCGCGACCATCGTGTACGCCAATCGCGTCCGCGAAGTGTTTCCCGATGTGCCCATCGTGCTCGGCGGCATCGAGGCGTCGCTGCGCCGCATCGCGCACTTCGACTACTGGTCCGACACCGTGCGCCGGTCGATCTTGCTCGACGCCAAGGCGGACCTGCTGGTGTTCGGCATGGGCGAGCGGCCGGCGTGGGAGATCACGCGCGCGCTGGCTTCCGAGGTTGCGTCGTCGGGTCGCACGCAAGCGACGCGCGCCGACATGCTGCGCCTGCGCGATATTCGCGGCACGGCGTTTCCCGTTTCGTCGGGCGAGGCCGATGCCTTTGCCGCCTGGCCGTCGGAGACCGTGTCCGACGGGCGCGTGCTGGTCATGCCGTCGTACGACGAGGTGCGCAGCGACAAGCAAAAGTACGCGCTCGCCTCGCGGCAGCTGCACTATGAGACCAATCCGCACAACGCCAGACCGCTGCTCCAGCGCGATCGCTTCGATCAGGGCGGCGTCTATTTCAATCCGCCGTCCCTGCCGCTGGAAACGCGCGAGATGGACGAGCTGTACGATCTGCCGTTCAATCGCGCGCCACATCCCGGTTACGGCGACGTGCGCGTGCCGGCGTTCGAGACGGTCAAGAACTCGCTGGTGATCATGCGCGGCTGCTTCGGCGGCTGAACGTTTTGCAGCATCACCGAGCACGAGGGGCGGATCATTCAGAGCCGCTCGGCCGACAGCGTGATGCGCGAGCTGCGCACGCTCAAGCGCAATCCCGAGTTTGCCGGCGTCATCTCGGACCTCGGCGGTCCGACGGCCAACATGTACGAGATGAAGTGCGAGTCGGAGAAGTTCGAGTCCAAGTGCCGGCGCTTGTCGTGCGTCCACCCCGGCATCTGCGAGCACCTCAAGACGGATCACGGGCCGCTCATCGATCTGATGAAGCGCGTGCGGCAGGAGCCGGGCATCCGCCACGTTCACGTCGCCTCGGGGGTGCGCACCGATCTGGTCGTCGATGGGACGCGCGGCCAAGAATACCTCGACGAGCTGACGCGCCATCACGTCGGCGGGCAGCTGTCGGTGGCGCCCGAGCACGTCTCGGACGAGACACTGCGCATGATGAAGAAGCCGGGGATCGAGAGCTACGATCGCTTCACCGAAGCGTTTGCCTGCGCCTCCAAGGAAGCCGGCAAGGAGCAATATCTCGTCCCCTATTTCATCAGCGGGCACCCGGGATCGACACTCGCCGACATGGTCCAGATGGCGCTGTACTGCAAAAAAAAGGGCTATCGACCGCGCCAGGTGCAGGACTTCATCCCGACGCCGATGTCGCTGGCGGCGACGATGTATCACACGGGGATCGATCCCCTGACCATGAAGCCGGTCTACACGGCGCATGGGCTTCGCGAAAAGAAGCTGCAGAAGGCGCTCCTACTTTACTGGGATCCCGAGCAGCACGACCTGACGCGCGAGGCGCTGGTGCAGGCTGGTCGCGCCGACCTCATCGGAAACGGGCCGGAGCATCTGGTGCCCCCCGCTGGTAGGCCGCATACCCGTGATCGGCTGCCGGCGCGCAAGCACGTTTCGCCGCAACGACCCAAGGCGCGGTCGCGCGGCCGCTAGTGTGCGCGCTTAGGCGACGCCGAGGATTTTGCCGAGCGCGCGCAGGCTGGCGCGGGCGCCTTCGAGCTGTGAGGTCGCCTGGCTGAGGGCGTCGGTCACGACCTGCACCGATTCGGTCGGTTCGCTCAGCATCGTTCCCTCGTCGCTGGCAGCGCGCAGGCTGGAACGCAGCTCAGCGAGCGCATCACCGAGCGCGATGGCGGCATCCGCCGCTGCCGGATCGAGTCCGCTGCCGCTGCCGCTCGACCCTTGTCCCACTTGCGCGCGCAACGTGTCGCGGTCGGCCTCGGCTCGCCGCAGCTGCAACTCCAGCTCGGCGACTTTGCCCGAGTCGGGTCCGCCACCTCCGCTGCCGGCCGCGCGCAGCCGCCGCAAGTCGGCGGTCATCTGATCGACCTGGCGACGCAGCCGCTCGGTCTCGCTCGAGTCGCCGCCGCCGCCGCCGCCGCTGGCTTGCGCCGTCGCGAGCTGCTGTTCGAGATCCGCAACGCGCTGTCGCCACCGATCGCGATCACTCTCGGCGGCTTGCCGTCCGGCGTCATCCGGGCTCGAGCCGGCGCCTTCGCGCAGCCGTCGCATGTCGATGGTCATCTGCTCGAGCTTGCGGCGCAGCGTCGCGCCTTCACGCGCCGCGGCTTCATATTCGATGGCGCGCGCCTCGGCAATCTTGACGCGCTCGGCGGCCGCTAGCAGCGCTGTCTCCGCCTCTTCGCGTCGCTGCCGCTCGGCATGGATGTCACCGGCGCCGATCGAAGGC
>JBBQIO010000407.1:0-4427 GCA_038325015.1 Polyangia bacterium | reverse complement strand
TACGGGGTGGGCGGTTTGGTCGTTCCCGCGAGAGTCAGAGGACCAACCTTGAACGGTTGGCACACGACGGCGTTGCCATAGTCGAACTTGACCGTAGCCCCATAGTCCGCCGTGGCCTGGAGCGGCGGATCGAAGTTGACGTTGAACCCCGTAGTCGCGTTCGCCACCGCGATGATCGGGAAGCTCACGGAGAAGGTATTGGCAGGCGTGCTGCCTCCCTCGATCAGCGTCGGAATCAGTGAAGCCGTCGCGTTACCAGCGTTCTGAATCGTGATGCCCTTCGAGTGTGCGCTGCCGGGAAGGACGAAACCAAAGTTGACCGCAGCCGGCGTTAGATTGCCCAAGATCGCGCCGTACGGCGATTGAACGAGCGGGAAGCTGTGCGGCGAGTCGCCCGGAGCGTCGGTCGTAATTGTGATCTTGTCGTTGAATGGATTGGTTTTGAAATCCCAGACCGAAGGGATCGCCGCCGAGGTCACGGTGATGGTGGCGCCCGGCGTGCCCGCTGACACCAGGGTGCCAGCGACCGGTCCGCTGCCCACCGTAGCCGTATATTGCGAAGTGCCGCCGCTGAAGGTCGCTCCCGTCAGATGGTACGACGTGCCCGGGTCGCCGATATCGGTAAACACAATGGTGTGTGCCGGCGCCGTCGTGCCGCACCAGCTGAGTCCACTGTTCTGTCCCGGCGGCGGTGCGCTATGCGAGCTGGACGGGCCCGGCGGCACGCCCGGTCCGGTATAGATAATTGCCGTACCCGTCGCAGGATTGGTCCCGACCTTGGCGGTAATTCCCTGGCCGTCCAGGGTGATCTTGGGCGGCAGAGGGGCGCACAAGACGAGCTGCAAGCTCGGCGAGTTCACGGACAAAGAGCCTATCGAGGGCAGCGGGCTCGGGCCGGGCTTGAATCCGACGCTCAATGTTGTCGTGGTCTGAGGATTGAGTGTGATGTTGCTGGGCGTCACGTTGAAGGAGCCGGGTGAGCCCGCATTCGTTGCCGCGCTGAGCGCGAGCCCGACTGGCAGATTCCCCAGGTTGGCCAAATCCTGCGGCAGCGTGTCTTGCGTGTTCACCTGGGTGACGAAGCTGATCGCTCCGGGCGACGGATTGGGCTGCCACACGAGGACGGCGCCTTGCGGCGTGAGCGTCAGCGGAATGTTGATCACCGGTCCACTGGCCCGGGTGATGATGATTGTGTCGGTGATCGGCGTGATGCCTTTGGTCGTGCTCACCGCGGGTGGGGTGACCGTGACCGTGACGGCGCCAGCGGCCGGCACCGGAGTGGACCCCAAGACCGACAGATTGAAGCCCGCGGCGCCGACGCTGGCCAACGAGACAGTCACGTTCTCGCTTGCCGCGGTCGAGTTGGTGATCATGAATTGCATCGCGGCCGGCGTGGTGCCGCAATGGGCTTTCCATGCCAAGGAGGTCGGCGACGCGCCGATAGCGCCCGCCGCTCCGACGCCGCTGCCGGTCAACGTGATCTGCGTCGCGTTGAAGCCGCACTGCGGAGTGCCCGGCGGGACATTGACCGCGATTGTGGCGGCGCTGCTGCTCGTCGAGGTCGGCGTGAAGGTAGCGGCCACGTTCACGCTGGCGTTGGGATCGAGCGCGCCACCGGGGATGCTGGCGACATATTCCGGATCGGTGGGCGTGCCGAGCGTGACCGCAACCGAGTCGTTGCCGAGGTTGCTCAGCGTGATAGCGCCAACCGGCGCGGCCGCCGGCGAGGCCGTGGGCTGCGGACCAAACGCGTAGGTGGGCGTGGTGGCCGGGCTGACCAGGATGGTCGCACCGAACGGCGTCACCGCGATCGGGATCTGGCTCGGCGCGATGGTCACGCCGTTGGTCGTGACGGTGAAATTCAGACTGCCAGTCAGATCCATACCGGCCGTCGCTGATGCGGGCACGCCTTGACTGACCAGCTGCACCGACTCGCTTTCGCCGACCGCCAAGGTTCCGGTCAGCGTTCCGGTGTTGTCGACGCTCCAGCCGGCGGGCAATGTCCCGAAGCTGAACTGCGGATTGTCGATCGTCGCCGACAGGCTGAGCGCCTCTGTGCCGTTGTTGGTGAGCAGGACGGTCTGCGGCGCTGGGCTGGCGCCACCGCAATTGCCGTTACCGAAAACGACTCCTGCCGGAGTGACCTCGAGATTCCCAATGCCGCCGTCGGGCGCGCCGTCCGGCACCTCGAAGGCGTCGACACCGACCGCGCCGTCGAACGCCAAGTCGCCGGCCACCGACAGATCGTTGGTCCCGACCGCCATGTCACCGCTGCCCGACGCCATGTCGCCCTTGCCGTGGCTGGTGTTGCTGGACGAGCAGGCGCCGATTAAAAGGCCCGCCCCGAGGAGCGCGACCGCGCCACGCCAGCGTCCTCTTCGGATAGGTACATCGTCGATTTCTGCTGTCCAAGTGGCCATGCGATTGCCTCCGGTTCGGTTTTAGTTGGCGCGAATAGTAGGAGCGCCCCGCCAGCACGGTATCACGCACGGGGGCGGCGAAAAGCGGCAGGCGCGTTGTAGGTGTGAGCGAGGTCAACGCGGCGGGAGGGGAAGAGACCGCCGGCGCCCGACCTGTGGCGAGCGCCAGCGATGAGAAGTCGGTACGAGACGGCTAGAGCGGCGGCGGCGGCGGCGGCAACCCGATCTTGTTGGCGGTCACCCCCACCGAGATGCCGTTGTTGCAGACCGGTGTCGTCGAGCCCGCGGCACGCGTGACGCTGAACGTGCCAATGACGCGGGTCGATTGCACGGGGATGTAGCTGGCGGCGACCTTCGCGGTGGCCGGGGTGGCGTTGGTGATGAGCCCCGTCGTCGGGGCGACTGCAATGGTGCCGCCGATGGAGGCCTTTCCGACCGTGAAGACGAGGGGCAGACCGGCCGCCGGCACTGCCGCCGATGCGCTGACCGTAAAGCTGCGCGGCGTACTGTTGATTAGACCGATCGGGTTTGGCGTCACCGTCAACAGCAGCCCGGTTCCACTCTCGGTAATCGGAATCGACGGGATGGTGGGTGGCGGCCCGGTGGCCGGAGTGACAGTGATGTCCAGTTGGGCGCTGTAGCGCGGCAGCGCCTTGAACGACCCGTTTGCGGCGATCGTGCCGGCCGTCACCGTCAGAGTCGTGGTCCCTGTCGCCGTACCGCTCGACGGAGTGACGGTGATGACCGTGCCCGGCGGAGCGTTGCTCTTCGAGATGGCGGCCGTAAAGGTGTAGCTGCCGGTTCCAGTCTCGAGGATCTGAACGGTCTGACTGGAGGCGGTGTCGGCCTCACAGGCCTGGTTCAGGTTGATCGATCCGGCGCAAACTCGGGTGCAGGCGTCGGGCCGGATTCCGGGGTTGACCCCGCACACTGGAACGCAGGTATTGAACGAGCTCGCAGCAACGACCTTTCCAGACAGGTCGATTGTCACCGGTCCCGTCAAGCCGCCCTCGCAAATCGGCGTACCCGCGAACGAGGCCTGCGACGTCGCCATCTCGGTCGTACCCCCCGCCCCGGCCGGGGCATCGAATTCGGTGGCGAATGCCGCGATCGTTCCGCCTCCAGAGATCAGCAAAGGGGGAGCTACCTTGAACTGAAAGCCGCTCGACGCTGGTGAGGGGCTCGGCAGGGCGACGCTGGCGGGATAGTTGCCGTTATTTTTCATGGCCACCGCGACCGACGAAATTCCGCCGGCGGGAGTATCCGGGAAATTCACGTGACTGATCCCCAAGACTGGCGCCGGCGCGAAGAGCAGAACGGCGCCCTGCACATTTTGATTGAGGGTAAAGACGTAGGGTGCGGGCGAGCCGCTCGGACCCTGCACGAACACGGTGAAGGTGTCGTCGCGCGCTCCGTCGGCCGGGAGCGTGGCCGGTGCCGGCGAGCTAGCCAGGGCAATTACGACCGCGCTGTGCGCACCGATCGGCACGCCGCCCGGCGAAGGCGACGCGACCGGCTGCACCACGCTATACACCGAGCTAGCGCCGAACTGATCCGAGCCGATCGCCGTCGAGCCGAAGTTCCAGCCGACGATGGTCGCAGTCAGTGCGCCGTTGTTGGTCAAGGTGATGCTCGAATCCGGCGTCGCGGTCTGGTTGCACCAGACGTTGCCCAAGGTGGGGGCCGCCAGGCCGGAGCCTGGAATCGTCGAAACGCCCGCCGCGCCGGTGGCTGCGCCCGTGAAATTGATCGTGGCCGGAGACGCCGTGACGTTCGAGCTCACGGTGGTGACGATCGCGTCGAGCGGCACTAGCGTGTTGCACACCACGTCGGTGTTGTCGGTCAATACGTACTCGGCCGACGCCGGTACGCCGACCGCGCCAGGAGCCTGGTACGAGGCGACCGCGATCACCGGTGAGGTGTTGTTGGCCGCCACGACGAGGTTGGTGGCCGGGGCCGGCGACGCGACGGCGAAGGTGCCATCACCCGACGCGGGCATCGGGCTGA
>JBBQIO010000406.1:0-4433 GCA_038325015.1 Polyangia bacterium | reverse complement strand
GGCCACGAGCTGCGCATCGACCACGAGCGGCCCCGCTCCCCCGGCGCGCCGATCGGCGTTCATCAGCTCCACGAGCGCATGCTCGGCCTCTTGTCGCGAGTGCACAGGCCGCTCCTCGGCGAGCGCCGGCGGGAGCGCAATCGGCGCCTGCTCGCCGCAGTACAGCGGGAAATTGGCCATGACCTGCGGGCCCAGCTGGGCCTCGCCGGTCAGTTCGATCTGCTGCCGCCCCTGTGCGGTGCAGCGAAAGTCGACGGCGAAGCGGCTCGAATCTCCGGTCAAGGGCAGCTGCGTCACCTGACCGTTGGGCCCCGTCACGAAGCCTTCGAGGTGCGAATAGGGCGGGCGCAGCTTGCCGCGCAGCTGCATGACTCCGCCGAGCCGCAACTCGCGAACGACGCCGCTGAGCTGGATGAACGACTCCTGTAGCGCGACCACCAGTCGCGTGCGAGTTCCCTGGCGCACCACAGCCGCCGCGACGCGGCGAAAGCGCCCGCCGTTGAGCACCGTGGGCAGCTGCCGCGACAGCTCCCCGTCGAGCGATGCGAGCTCCGGATCCTGCCCCGCACCGTCCGGCGCGCTCTCGGTCGTCACCACGATGAGTTGCGGCACGGGCTCGATCAAGCCGTTTTGCCACATCGCCGCTTCGATCAGCTCGTTGGGCGGCGGTCCATTGACCGGGAGGCGCGTCACGAGCAGGTTCAAGCCGCGCTCAAGGCGCGGATCGATTTGCAGCTCGCCCGGCGGCCGCATCGCCACGATGAGCTGCTCGACATGCGCCACCAGGCTCGGTGGTGCCGGTGCTGCGTCGGCCGCGGCGCAAAAGGTCGCTGCGACCAGGGCGAGTCGGAGGCGGTTCAATCGATATCGACGCCGTCGGCCTTGCAAACGCGCTTGATCCGCGCGCGCTCGCCGGAGCTGAGCTTGCCGGCGCGCAGCGTCGCCTTGGCCATTTCGAGATCGTGCTTTTTGCAATAGCCACGCGCGACCAACGAGTGGGAACGCTCGGTATCGAGCGCACGTTGCGAGCGCTGCGCCAGTCGAATGGTCTCGCTCGGATTGGTGCCGAGCTGCTTCTCGGCGTCGTCGAGGTCGGCGGTGATCTCCGGCGGCACGACCTCGCCCTTGGTGCTCTTGAGCGTGTGCCCGTGATCGGCAGGTTTGGCGGTGACCGCGACCGCATGCGGATTGGCGATCCCGGCAATGGCCGGTGGTGGGGTCGGCTGCGCGACCACAACGGCCGGCTTGACCGGGACATCGGGCACGACCGGTTGGGTCGCGGCCACGGTCGACGAGCCCGTCGTCTGGACCACGGGTTGAACGTCGGGGGGCTTGTGGAGCGCGCGATAGCCGAGATAGGCCGCCGGCGCAGCGACAACGAGCACAGCCAGCGCCAGCCACGGACCCAGCGAACGCTTGGCCGGCGGCGGGGCCATCGCGGCGGTCACCGCGAGCGGCACAAAAGGAGGCTGGGCCATGACCTCACCGCGCATCGAGATGCTGGCACTGACCGCCGCCAGAGCCGGCGCTACGGTCGCGTCGAGTGCGCCCGGTTGTGCCATCGAACCAGGCGCCGCCGTCGCCGAAAAGGCCTCACTCGACCGCTGCTTGGTCGAGGCCAGCGCCACACCCACCTGCGAGGTCGCGCGCCGCTCCAGCGTCTGCAGCGGCGACCCGGTCAGCTCGGTGATGAACGTGTTCATGTCCGGCGTGCGCATCGCCAGATCCTTGATCAGCGCGCGCCGCACCGCCGCGGCCACCGGCGCAGGCAGGCCGGGCACCAGCGCTTCGAGCGGCGGCGTCTCCTCGAACACGACCTTGAAGATGACCTCGGCCAGGGTGTTGCCGGCGAATGCCGACTGCCCAGAAATCATCTCGTAGACGATCGCTCCGAGCGCAAACACGTCGGTGCGCTGATCGATGAACTTGTTTTTTCCCGACGCTTGTTCCGGCGACATGTACTGCGGCGTGCCGACGAGCGCGGCCTCCTGCGTGACCACCGTCTGCGAATTGCGAATCTTGGAGATGCCGAAGTCGAGGACCTTGACGCTCTCGCCCAGCACCCCGCCCGAGTCGGTGGGCACCAAAAAAACATTGTCCGGCTTGAGGTCGCGATGGACGACGTCGTTGCGATGCGCCGCTGCCAGCGCCGAGGCGATCTGCCGCGCGATGGCCAGCGCCGTGGCCAGCGGCACCGGGCCGCGCACCAGCCGCTCGGCGAGGCTCTCACCCGCCAGCAGCTCCAAGACGAGATAGGGCGTGCCCGACGGCAACGTGTTGAAGTCGACGACCTCGACGATGTTGGGATGGCCGAGGCGCGACGCGATCTCGGCCTCGCGGCGGAAGCGGGCGAACGCGTCTTGGTCAGCGGCGACGTCACCGTGCAGGACCTTGACCGCGACGCTTTTGGGCAGGCGAATGTGCTGCGCTTCCCAAACCGACCCCATGCCGCCGCGACCGATGAGGCGCGTGATCTCGTAGCTGCCACCGACGACGAATCCAGGCCCGAGCTCGCCGCCGCCGCCGCCGTTCGGATCCGCGCTCACGCTTGGCCGCGATCCTACCGAAGCGCTCGTCCCCGCTGGAGAGGAGCTGGCCGAAGGCTTCGGGGCGGGGTCGTTTGGATCGGCCATGTCGCACAGATTATACTGTGCGGATGCGATCAACCCAAAGCTCTGTCCGAAGCACCCTCATCCTGGTCGGCCTGGCCGGCGGCCTGACCCTCACTGCGGCCATGGTCCGCGCGGCGCCAGCCGGTGCGCCCACCGCCCCCGCCGATCCTCCGCCCAAGACCATCGACATCTCGCCAGTGAAGGACAAGTTGCGCGTCGTCTCCGACGGCAAAAAGCATGTGATCATCATCAACCCGAAGTCGCTCGACGATCAGTTTTTCTTCTACGGCGACGGCAAGACATTCTGGTCGCAGCGTACGTTCGGCGGCGGATCGAGCGGCGACGACTTCGACCGCTACTTTTGGGATCCGCGCGGCATGCCGCGCCACCGCGGCGCCGAGTTCCAGCTCAAGGACGACAAATACAGCGTGTCATGCGACGAGCGCACCGTCGAGCTCAAGCTGTTATCGACCGCCGATGCCAAAGCCATGCTGGCGAGCGCCACGTTCAACGCGCCGCGCTGGACGCGGCAGGCCTACTCGCTGTCACGCGACGACGCCGGGCGTTACTTCTACGTTGACCGTGCGCGCGAGCCCGAAGGCAACAAGAACTTCCGTCTGTACTCAGGGCAAAAGGGCGCCATGAAGCTGCAGAAGATGATCAACGTGGTGAGCGATTCCGAGGGCGATATCTTCGCGACGCGCTCGGGCAACCTGCGCGTCGTTCTCGACAAGTCCGAGACGCTGTGGGTTCAGGGGACCAAGCGGAACAAGCTCATCAACCTGCCGGTCGAAGACAACGTCGGGATGATCTACAACGAGCTGGGCATCTACTCGGGAATGGCCTTCGGCACTCCCTGCGACGACCTCTAGCGAGGTCGGCCCGCGCTAATTGGTAGCGCTTTCCTTCTTTTTAGCCGCCTTATCCTTCTTGTCGCTGCTCGCAGTCACCGTCTTGTCCTTGTCCGACGCCCCAGCCTTGGCATCGGCCGATGCCGGCACATTGCCCTTGTCATCGCCGAACACGAGCACGCCAAAGCGATCCAGCGCATGGAAGTCGGCGACCATCGGCGGCGACCAAGCCGTCTGCTGCTGCGGCTTTCCAGTCGGCATGTCGAGCCGGAACAGGTTGATGCGCCACTCGGAGCCGACCTTGGGCGGCACGTTCTTCATGCTCGCCTCTTTGCCTTTGGCCGCGGTCAGCGGGATGGCCATCTCAACCGACCAGCCCTTGTCCACGTCGGTGCGATTGTCGAGCGTGCCGTCGACCTTGACGCCGACCTTCATGCTCGACTGCCAATCGTTCTGGTTCTGCCGGTAGAACGGCAGGTACGAGTCGAACACCGCGCCGAGCGGGTTGGTCTGGAGCTCGACGTAGGTTTTACCGTCGCCATCGGCGTCGATGAAGATCTCAACCGCTTCCTGGGTCCACAGCTTATCGTCGGGCTTGGACAGCGACGACCACACGTCTTTGTCCTCCATGTCGAACGCGACATACAGATTCTTGTCGTCCCACAGGACGCGCGCGTTGGTCTTCTGCTCCGCCTTGTTGCCGTCGGTAGAGCGAACGAAATCACCGCTCGAGCTCGCCGTCTTCCAGGCCGCTTCATCGAGCTTGCCGTCAGCCTTGATGACCCCGTTCTTGATGTGGCGTGCGACGAGCTTCTTCTTCTCCGGCGGCGCGGCCTGCTGCAGCGGCAGCTTGACGGCGAAGGCGCGGTTCTCCGCGTCGTGATTGCCCGATGTGACCTTCATGCGCAGCGACCCCTTCCACGCGCCAACATAGATCTCGACGGAGTTGCCCGGCCACGAGGCCGGCACG
>JBBQIO010000405.1:0-4460 GCA_038325015.1 Polyangia bacterium | reverse complement strand
TCCGCCGCGCGCTCGAAGCCGCCGGCTACACCGTCGTGCCGGTCAATCACCTGGGCGACTGGGGCACGCAGTTCGGCAAGCTCATCGTGGCCTATCGGCGCTGGGTCGACGCCGCCCAGTTCGAGCGCGCGCCCGTCGAAGAGCTGCTGCGCCTGTACATCAAGTTCGGCGACGAGGAGAAAAAGCAGCAGGCAACGCCGGCGACCCCGAATGGCTCCAACGACGAAGTGGATGCCGCCTTGGCCGACGAGGAGCTCGATGCTGGCGCCAGCCCGCTTTTGGCAGAAGCCCGCGCCGAGCTGGTCAAATTGCAACAGGGCGACGTCGAAAATCTGACGCTCTGGCGCCGCTTTCGCGACGCATCGGTGGCCGAGCTCCGACGCATCTATGACCGCCTCGGCGTCGCCTTTGCCGACGACGACTTCATCGGCGAGAGCTTCTACAACGAAAGGCTGGCCGGCACCGTCGACGATCTGGTCGCGCGCGGCATCGCCGAAGAGAGTCGCGGCGCGCAGGTGATCTTTTTTCGCGCGCCCGCCGGCCCCGACGGCGAAGCCTCCGACGAGCTGCCACCGATGCTGATTCGCAAAGCCGACGGCGGCTACCTGTATGCGACCACCGATATTGCTGCGCTGCAATACCGCACCGAGCGCTGGCATCCGGTTCGCATCATCGTGGTCACCGATGAGCGCCAGCAGCTTCATTTCCGCCAGCTCACCAAGGTCGGCGAGCGGCTCGGCATCAGCCATTTCGAGCACGTCTGGTTCGGCCTGATGCGGCTGGCCGAAGGCACGATCGCGACCCGCGCCGGCCGCACCATCTCACTCGAGTCGCTGCTCGACGAAGCCGAGCGGCGCGCGCTGGTCGTGGCCAAGGCGCAACGCCCCGACCTCGCCGAGGCCGAGCTGACCGAGGTCGCGCGTGTGGTCGGTCTCGGCGCCGTCAAGTACAACGATCTGTCACGCGATCGTCAGTCGCTGATCACCTTTACGTGGGATCAGGCGCTGGCCCTCAACGGCAACACTGCGCCCTATTTGCAGTACGCCTACGCCCGCATCCAGTCGCTCATGAGCAAAGCCGCTGCCGAAGGTTTCGTCCCGAGTTCGACCACGCTCAGCGTCGAGCAGCCGCTCGAGCGAGCGCTGTGCAAAAAGCTCCTCGGCTACCCGCAGGTGATCGACGACGTCGCCGCGTCGTTGCGGCCGCACTATCTGTGCGACTACCTGTTCTCGTTGTCGAATACGTTCAGCAGTTTCTATAGTGCAGTGCCAGTCCTCAAGGCCAACGATGCTGTGCGCCCGTCCCGATTGGCGCTCTGTCAGCTGGTCGGACGTACCCTGGAGGCCGGGCTGCGCGTGCTCGGCATCGAAGTGCTGGACCGGATGTAGATGCTCAAGCGGCGCTGGCTCACGATCGCTCTGCGCGTAGTGCTGGTCGCGATCATCGCCCTGCTCACCGTCCGCTATGCGCGCAAGATCGACTGGCATGCGCTGTGGACTGCAGCTTCACATGCCAACCCGTGGCTGCTGGCGCTCGCGGGGCTGGGCAACGTGCCGCTGGTCTGGACCAAGGCGCGGCGAATCCGCATTCTCCTCGGCAATCGGCTGCGCACGATGCCGCTGATGGCGATGTACTTCACCAGCTATGCGGCCGACAACATGGTGATGTCGCAGGCCGGGCTCGGCGTGCGGCTGGCCTACTTTCGGATAAACGACGTGTCGGTCGCGACCGGCGCGGCGGCACTGGCCGTGGAAAAGGCCATCGAGGGACTCGGGCTGGGCGTACTGGTGTTGCCCTTTCTGTTTCGCCAGGGCGTGCCGTCCAAGCTGCACGCGCCGGTGCTGTGGACGATGGGCGCTGCGTCGCTGGCGCTGCTAGTCGTGCTGCTCCTGCCGCGCTCGCGCAATCAGTTCTTGCAGAGCCTGGGCGCTGCGGCCAATGGGCTCAAGCGGCCCACCGGGCTGGTCGAGACCATCCTACTGACGACCTAGGCGGGGGTGTGCGAAGCGTTGATGGTCTTCGCGGTGTTTGCCGCGCTCAAGACCGACGTGCCCTATCTCGGCGGTACGGCGCTGGTGCTGATCGCGGTCAACATGGCGGCGCTGATTCCCGGATTGCCGGCGAATCTCGGCGCGTTCGAGATGAGCTGCACGCTGGCGCTGCAGGCGCTGGGCGTGCCGGCGACGACGGCGCTGTCGTTCGCGCTGCTCTATCACCTGATGCACACCGTGCCGGTGACGATCATCGGCGTGGTGACCGGTCGAAGCGTGCGCAAGCAGGCGCCCGCGTCGGAGCTTGCGCGGGCCGTACCGACGCTTGATGCCCGCGAGTCGCCGGGCGGAACAGCACCGGCCAAAGTCGGCTGATCCGATCAGATTCGCAGCGCGTGCCCGCGAAAAAGAACTTGAGCTAAGATCGGCGCATGAGCTCCCCCGCAAAGCCCAAAGCGCCGAGTCGCAAAGCACCGCCTTCGCCCGGCAAACCCGGGCCAAAACGTCCCGCGCCCGTCCCGCCGCCTCCCAAGCGCGAGCCGCAGTACGGCTTTCCGAAAAAACAGCCCTGGTAAAATCCGGCGATGGATTTCGCATATCGAGGCGGGCGTCTCGGCGGCGATGGATCGCGGCGTCAATTATTTCTTTTACGCCTTCCGCTCGTCGCAAATGGTCGAGCCCCTGCGCGCTGCGTTGAAGCAACGACGCGAAGAAGTTGCCGTCGCCGCCTCGACGACCTTGGGGTTCTTCGGCGCCTCGGTGCGACGTTCCGCGGAGCGCGCGCTCAAGAAGCTCGGCACCGACTACCTCGATGTTTTTCAGCTCGGCTGGCTCGGGCCACCTCGGCGTGGACCGAAGCGACCGAGCGCGAGCTCGAGCATCTCAAAGAGAGCGGCAAGGTCCGGGCAATCGGCATCTCGATCCACGATCGCATGCGCGCCGGGCAGCTCGCCGAGGAGTCGCCGCTCGACCTGTTCATGATTCGCTACAACGCAGCGCACCCGGGCGCGGAGCGCGATATTTTTCCGCATTTGGCGCGACGCCAACCCGCGGTCGTCGCCTACACCGCAACCAGCTGGCGCAAATTGCTGAAGGCGCCGAGCAAGTGGGACGGACGGCCATGAGCGCGAGCGATTGCTATCGCTTTTGTTTGAGCAACGAGCACGTCGACGTCGTGCTGTCGGGCCCGGCGTCGATGGCCCAGCTCGACGAAAATCTCGCGGCGCTCCAAAAAGGCCCGCTCAGCACCGAAGAAATGGAGTGGATGCGCCGGTTCGTCGTCGTCGTCCACGGCTAACCGCTCGTGTGCTGTCCGGTTAATGTTGCGGGCTTGCGACAGCCGCCTCGACGCGCTTGCTGCGTTGCACTGCCCTCAAATACATTTCCGTTGAACAGCTGACCAACCAGACGATTGGTGAGCTTATCGGGTGCTGACCGTCAACGCACCGACGCTGCTCGGAAAGTCGGCCAGAAAATTGGTCTCGGTGATGGTCACCGTACCGTCGACGGGGAGCGTGCGAATGGCGACCAGGTTGGCGGCCGGATTGGTCACGATGTATTGCCCGCCGTAGCCGAGCGCGTAGCTCGCGGCGACCGGACCGGCCGTCGTCGGATCCGGCGTCACGAACGAGCCGACGTCGCAGCCATTTTCCACCAGCCACCATAACAGTCCGTAACAAACGTTGGGCGCCGACCGGGGTTTGGCTGGCTTGAAACCAGCTCGACGAGAGCAGTCGCTGACCGTTCCAAACGCCCTGGTTCAAGGTCAGCCAGCCGATATGCGCCAGGTCCCGCGGGAGCATGAATAGCCCGCCCGATATTTCGTAATTACCAGCGGTATCGGTATCCCACGTCCATTGTTTGATGCCGAGCGGCGTGAACAGCTCAGTCTTGACCAGCTCATCGATCGATTCGCCGGCCGCTTGCGAAACCACGCCGGACAAAAGCTGCACCGCCAAGTCGCTGTAGCTGAAGGTCTGCCCCGGCGGCGTCGTCAGCGGCTGATTCTGGGCGTAGGTCAGAAGGTTCGGCTGACTCCAAAACGCTCCGGTCGGATCGTCGACGACGCCGCTGCTCATGGTCAGCACGTGGCGCACGGTCGCTTGCGCCCGCTGGCCTAGCGCCCAGTTGTTGTAGTAGGTGGACAGCGGCGTGTCGATGGAAGCGATCTTACCCTGGTCGACGAGCACGCCAATGGCCAACGAGCTGATGCTCTTGGTCATCGACTGAATCGAGGTCGGCGCCGCGGCACGGCCGAAGTAGCGCTCGACGATGATGGCGCCGTCCTGGATGACGATCAGCGAGTTGGACGAATTACTGCCCGCCTCGTCGATCATCGCGTTCAGCACGTCGATGTCGACGCGCGCCGGATTGGGCGATGCGAAGGGAAACAGGTGATGGCACCGCTCTGAAAGTGATCCACCTGCCGCTCCGAAACTGATCCACCTCCCGGGGCCAAAACGGCTCAAC
>JBBQIO010000404.1:0-4461 GCA_038325015.1 Polyangia bacterium | reverse complement strand
CCAAGACCCCGTGACCGCCCCTCCGATGAGAACGCCCGCTATCCGAACGGCATTGGGGCTAAGCTTTGCCGGCCTTGACCAGTCTTTCGCCGAGCATCTTCTCCAGCGACTCGAGCGCTTTGGAAAACCCCTCGATGCCCTCTTTGAGCTTGTCGGTGGCCATCTGATCTGCCGCGTGCATCGTGCGGAAAGTCGTTTCGTCGACGGCGATGCGATCGATCTTCATCGTCTTGGCCGCTTCGGGGCTGAGCTTGCGCTCAAGCGTGCCCTCGGTGCTCTGCAGCTCGCCCAAGAACTTGGGCGCGATCGTCAAAAGGTCGCAGCCGGCTAGCTCAATGATCTCCCCCACGTTGCGGAAGCTCGCCCCCATGACCTCGGTCTTGTATTCGTAGTGCTTAAAATAGTTATAAATCTCATGGACCGATACGACGCCCGGATCTTCGGCCGCCGGATAGCTGTCTTTGCCAGTGCTCTTTTTGTACCAGTCCAAAATGCGGCCGACGAACGGCGACACCAACGTCACCTTGGCCTCGGCACAGGCCACGGCCTGGTGGATGCCGAACAGCAGCGTCAGATTGCAGTGAATGCCCTCTTTGCCCAGCACCTCGGCGGCGCGAATCCCCTCCCAGGTCGAAGCGATCTTGATGAGCACGCGCTCGCGTGACACGCCCGCCTCTTCGTAAAGACCGATGAGATAGCGCGCCTTTTTCAGCGTCGCCTCCGTGTCGTACGACAGACGCGCATCGACCTCGGTCGAGACACGCCCTTTGACAATCTTCAAGATGCGCAGGCCGAACTCGACGGCCAGGCGGTCGATGGCCAAGGCGACGATCTCTTTTTGCGGAGCACCCTTGGCGCCGTGATCGGCCGACCAATGTAGCGTCTCGTCGATGATGCTAAGCGACTCGGAGGATTCCGCTGCCGTCGTGATCAGCGACGGGTTGGTGGTGGCGTCCTGGGGCTTGTACTTTTCGATCTCGTGCAGATCGCCGGTGTCGGCGACCGTGACTGTCATGGTTCTGAGCTGTTCGAGAAGATGGGCCATGAGCGCCTCCGAAAGAAGACGTCGATAGTAGCTCTTTTAGCGCGCCGGCGCCGGAGTGGGCGCGGGCGCCAGCACAACCTCGGGCAGCTCCTTGAGCGTTGGCAGCAGCACGACCTCGATGCGCCGATTGCGATTTCGCCCCGCGTCGGTGGCGTTGTCTGCGATCGGATCGAACTCGGAAAATCCGGCCGCGACCAGGTGGCGCGGATCGACTCCCTCGCCCTGTAAGTAGCGCACCACGGCAACCGCGCGACTGGTTGTCAGGTCCCAGTTGGACTTGAAGGCGGAGCCGCGTGGGCTCGAGTTGTCGGTGTGCCCACCGACGAGAAAATCGCGCTCCGACAGCTCGCGCATCAGCCCCGACAGCGCGCGCAGCGGCACCGCCGCGGCCGCCACGAGCGCCGCTTCGCCGGGCAGGAATAGCTCGGCGTCGTCGATCGTGACCACCAGTCGGCGTCGTCGCACGCCAACGTGAAGCTGCTTGCCGTCGTACTGCTGTAGCCGCGTGGCCACGGTGCGCGCGGCCGCTTCGCGCTCGTCGGCCTCGGTGCGCGCCTGGCGCAGCCGCTCCATGTCGCTCTTGGTCGCCGACAGATTGGTCGCCAGAATCTGCCGGTCGCCTTCGAGCTTGGCGATCCGCTCGCGCAGATCGAGCGACGACTGCGTCATCTCCTGGAGCTTGCCGCGCGTCGAGTTGAGGTTGCCGCGGACCTGTCCCACCTCGTTCTGGCAGCGGTCGAGTTGCGTAGTTCGCGCGTCATAAAACTCGTGCGAAACCCCGCATCCAACGGTCAAAAATGGACCGGAAATCGCAACAAAAAGAGTGCAAAACCGAATGGTTGGTCCAATTTTGGAAGGCCGAGGCACGGCTAACGTGTAGCAGAGAAAAGTTTGACGCGCGACGTGGTCAATAGTACGCTCATATCCTACATGTCGCAGGGAGGACCTCGTCCATGAGCAAGTCCGGAAACGTCGCCGAAGGGTTCTCTTCGCGAGGCCGCGAAGCCGCGGGAATCGCGCTCCTCGGTCTGACGCTGTTCCTCGGTTTGAGCGTGGCCGCGCTGCAGGTCGGCTCGGCGACGCTTATGGGTCCGTGCGGTGCGGCGGTCGGCGTGGGGTTCTATGCGTTGGCCGGCGTCGGCTCCTATTTTCTCTTTTACGTGATGACCCGGGTCTCGCTCGACCTCTTGCAGGGGCGGCCGTTGCGCATTGGAGCTGCACCGGCCATTGGCGCCGGAGCGGCCGCGCTGTTCAGTGCAGTGTTACTGCACCTCCTGATCGGCGGGCATCGGCTGCGTGGCTTCGGCCCCGGCGGCGTGGTCGGCGAGTACGGGGCCGAGCTGCTGGTTTCGCTGGTCGGTCGTGTCGGCACCGCGCTGCTCGCGGTCATGGGCCTGTTGTCGGCGCTGGTGCTGGCGACGCCGCTGTCAGTGCGCGCGGTGCCGTCCTATTTTGCCGCGGCAGGCCGCGGGATCTGGGCCGGGTTGGTGGCGCTGTGGACGCGCCGTTCGGTCGACGAGGAGGTTCGCGAATCGCTTAGCCACAGACCGCGCGCCGCAGTGTTCGACGAGGAGCCGGCGACGCCGGAGCTGATTCGATCGGCGCGGAAGATTCGGCCCGACCAGGCGATCCTCCCGGTTGCTCAAGTGACGCGACGCGATCCGACCGATCCCGAGCTATTCGCCGACGTCGACGAGCAGGCCATCGTCTCGGCGCGCCCGAGCCGGCGAGGCAAAGCGGTGCCGCCGATTCTCGTCGTCGAAACCGATGAGAACGACACCGTGGCCAACCTGATTCTGGCGCCCGCCGAGGCCGCAATCGCGACGCCGATGCCGGTGATCATCGAGCCCCTCCTGCCCAAGAAACCGCTCCTCTTGGAGGCCCCCCCGCCAGCCGTCGCCGAGCCCAAGCCGGACTTTATTCCCGCGGCCGGTGGTTATCACTTGCCGGACCTCGGGCTGCTCGACTTCACACCGCAGCCCGGCGACGACCTCGACAAGAGCGCGATGTTGGCGCTGGCCGACCGTCTACAAAAGACGCTCAGCGACTATGGCGTCAAGGGCAACGTCGTGCAAATCCATCCCGGCCCCGTCGTGACCATGTACGAGTTCGTTCCCGCGCCGGGCACCAAGCTGTCCAAGATCACGACGCTGTCGAACGATCTAGCGATGTCGCTGCAGGCTCTGCGGGTGCGCATCGTGGCGCCGATCCCGGGCAAGGGGTCGGTCGGCATCGAGGTGCCCAACAAGACGCGGGCGACTGTCTTCTTGAAGGAAATTCTCGTCGACGACAGCGTGCAAAAGGCCAAGTCCAAGCTGACGCTGGCGCTCGGCAAAGATATCTCCGGCGAGCCGGTCGCGATGGACCTGGCCAAGATGCCGCATCTCTTGGTTGCCGGCACCACCGGGTCGGGCAAGTCGGTGGCGGTCAACGGCATGATCTGCAGCATCCTTTACAACGCCACGCCCGACGAGGTGCGGCTTCTGATGATCGACCCCAAGATGGTCGAGCTGTCGATCTACGAGGGGATTCCGCATCTGCTTCTGCCGGTGGTGACCGACCCCAAAAAGGCCAATTTGGCGCTGCGCTGGGCGGTCGACGAGATGGAGCGCCGCTACGAGTTGGTCTCCAAGGCCGGGCTGCGCGACATTCTTTCGTACAACAAGCGGGTCGAGCGCGACCTGGCCGAGCCCAAAGTGGTCGAGGCCAAGCCGCTCAAGATCTTCGTCACCGACGCGGAAGGCGCGCGGCGTGAGGTCGTGGTGGCGCCAGACGAGGCGGCGATCGAAGCCGCTGGAGGGGTGGTCACCGCGGGCATGCGCGACGAGATTTCGCAGGCCCACGCCACGGCGCAGGCCGATACCGTGGCCGCGGCCAAGGCGGCGCCGCGCAAGCTGCCCTACATCGTGGTGATCATCGACGAGTTCGCCGACCTGATGATGGTCGCGCCCAAGGACGTCGAGACCTCGGTCGCGCGCATCGCGCAAAAGGCGCGCGCGGTCGGCATCCATCTCATTTTGGCGACGCAGCGCCCGTCGGTCGATGTCATCACCGGTCTCATCAAGGCCAATTTTCCCTCCCGCATCGCGTTCCAGGTCGCGTCCAAGATCGATTCGCGCACCATTCTCGATCAACAGGGCGCCGAGAATCTGTTGGGCATGGGCGACATGCTGTTCACCGACCGTGGTCAGGCGCTCAAGCGCGTGCACGGCGCGCTGGTCACCGATACCGAGATCAAGAAGCTCGTCGACTACCTCAAGCTGCAGGGGCAGCCGGTCTACGACATGGAGATTTTGAAGCCGCGCGAAGAGGAGGCCGGCGACGAAAACGGCCTGCCCATCGACGACGGCGCCGACCCGTTCTACGACCAGGCCGTGCGCTTGGTGTGCGAGACGCGGATGGCGTCGGTGTCGATG
>JBBQIO010000403.1:0-4468 GCA_038325015.1 Polyangia bacterium | reverse complement strand
CCTCCTTCGAGGTCGCCAAATACATGCGATTGTCGGAGCGCTCCGCCCAGTATTGATTGCCGGTCAGATCGATGACGATGCGGTAGTAAGACCCGGTCGTGATCGCGCGATCGAAGCAGTAGCGAATCGCCGCCGCCAGCTTGCCCGACGAGGCGCGCAGCTCGCTCTTGGCGATCGAACGCACGCTGGCCACGGCTCCCGCCATCAAAAGCCCGGCGATGAACATCACCACCAGGATCTCGATCAGCGTGAAGCCGTTGCGTCGTGCGTGCCTACTCATGCTTGCTCAAATGACAGCACCGCAGCCGTTCCGCTACAGCTCCCAGCTCTTGATGTCGTCGGTGGTCCCTTCGAGCTTGTCTTTGCCCTTGGAAACGATGTCCGCACCGTCGGTATTGTGGTCGCCCGGGCACTTGAAGGTGAGCGACTCGCCGTACGCGTCCTTGGGCTCTTTGGTCAGATACTTCTGGGTCTGCAGGTCGGCCAGCGCCTTGGGGCAGGCATCGGTATTGTCGGTCTGAAAGTGCACCAACGCCTGCTCGATGGTCTTGATGACCACCTTGGTGTCGGTGATGCGCGCCTGATCGAGACGCTTCATGGCGCCGATGGTGACTGCACCCATCAGCATGCCGATGATCGCGACCACGACCATGATCTCGATCAATGTCATACCGCGCGCTGCGGCCCGCCGAATGGCTCTGAATTTCCGCTTGATCGTCATGTTCATATTCCTTTGGTTGTCAGCTCACGAACTCGTTCATTTCCATGATCGGCGACAGGATCGAAAACACGACAAAGGCCACCGAGCCGCCCATCAGTAAAATCATCAGCGGCTCGAGCAGGGTCGTCAGCCGCCCCATCTTCATGTCCACTTCCTGGTCGTACGCCATGGCCACATTCTCCAGCATTGGCTCGAGCTGACCGGAGCGCTCACCGACGGCAATCATGTGCGTGACCAGCGGCGGAAACTCGCCCGACCGACGCAGCGGCGCGGCGATCGACTCGCCCTCCTTGATCGACTCCTTGGCCTCCTCGATGACCTTCATCAGCACCGTGTTGCCCAAGATCGCCTTGACGATGTCGAGCGCGCGCAGAAGCGGCACGCCCGACGCCAGCATGGTGGCCAGCGTCTTGGCAAAGCGGGTGATCGCAATCTGCCGCGCCAAGGGCCCGACCACCGGCAGCTTGAGCACGATCTTGTCGACCAGCGCGCGCCCGCGCGGCGTCGCCTTCCAGCGGCGGAAGCCGAGCACCACGCCCACCCCGACGATGATCATGGCCCACCAGTAGCTGGCGGTCGCCGACGAGATCGCGATCAACACCTGTGTGTTCCACGGCAGCGCTTTGCCCGTGTCGGCAAACACCGCGGTGACTTTGGGCACCACGGAAATCATCAGCATCGACATAATGCCGATGCCGATTACGGTCATCGCAATCGGATAGAACAGCGCCGAGACGATCTTGCCGCGCAGCCGATTTTGCGCGTCGAGAAACTCGGCCAACCGAAACAGCACGGCATCGAGATTTCCCGACACTTCGCCGGCGCGGATCATGTTGACGTACAGATCTTCGAACACCTTGGGATGGCGCCCCATGGCGTCGCCCAAGGACGACCCCTCGTTGACCTGCGTCTTGACGTCGGCGATCACCCGCTTTAGGCCGGGACGTTCGATCTGATCGACCAGCGCGCCCAAGCCCTCGGCCAGCGGCACGCCCGCTTTGAGCAGTGTGCCCAGCTGCCGGGTCAGCGCCGCCACCTGCATGCGGTCGCCGGTCTCGCGCTCCTGCCAGGCTTTGAGCGCCGTGGTCGGCGACAACAGCGCGAGCAGGCCGATGCCTGCCGTCTGCGCTGCCTGCTTGGCGCGCAGCGAGGCCTCCTTGGCGTCGGTCAGCATGATGCCGTCGCGCTTCAAGATCAGCCGCAAGCCGCGCACATTGTCCGCGTCGCGCAGACCGTTTTGTGCCTTGCCCTTGGCGTCGAAGCCCTTGAACGCGTAGACCGGCATTAATTTTCGTCTTCCGTCGTGACCAACAAAACCTCTTCGATCGTCGTCACGCCGGCCAGCACCTTGCCGGCGCCATCGTCGCGCAGCGTGCGCATGCCGCCGCGCACCGCCGCCTGCTTGATCGCGTTGGAGTCCGAATTCTTCAGCGCCATCTGGCGAATATCGTTGTCGAGGAGGAGCAGCTCGTAGATGCCCATTCGCCCGCGATATCCGCTCTTGCCGCACTTGGGACAGCCGCCCTCGCGCGCGTGATAGAGCATGCCGGTCGGCGGCGGCGTGTAGGCCGAGCGGAGCGGTGGAATGCGCACATGGCCGACGGCGAAGGCCGCCGCATCGATGCCTATTTTGGTCAGCTCCTCGTCGGTCGGACGATAGAGCACGCGACAGTCGGGGCACAGGCGGCGCACCAGCCGCTGCGCCAAGAGACCCGACAACGACGACGCGACCAAGAACGGCTCGATCCCCATGTCGACCAGTCGGGTGATCGCGCCGGCCGCGTCGTTGGTGTGAATCGTGGAGAAGACCAAGTGACCGGTGAGCGACGCCTGGATGGCCATCGACGCGGTCTCGCCATCGCGAATTTCGCCGACCATGATGACGTCCGGATCGTGCCGCAGATAGCTGCGCAGCACCGACGCGAAGGTCAGATCGATCTTGGAGTTGACCGGCACCTGGGTGATTCCTTCGAGCTGATACTCGACGGGATCTTCGACGGTCAGGATGTTCAGGTCCGGCGTGTTGATCTTGGCCAAGCAGGCGTACAGCGTCGTCGTCTTGCCCGAGCCCGTCGGCCCGGTGACCAAGATGATGCCGTGCGGTCGGCGAATCAGCTCGTTGATGACCACCAGGTGATCTTCGCCAAAGCCGATGTCCGACAGATCTTTGAGCACGCTGGTGCGGTCGAGGAGACGTATGGTAATGCGCTCGCCGTTGACGCCGGGCGCGGTGGCGACGCGCATATCGATGTCTTTGCCGGCGATCTTGCGGCGAATGCGGCCGTCTTGCGGCAGCCGCTTTTCGGCGATGTTGAGGCCGGCCATGATCTTGACGCGTGACAGGATCGAGTTGACGTAGTTGCGGTTGGCGCGCTTGGACTCCATCAAGTTGCCGTCGATGCGGTAGCGGACGATCAGCTCTTTTTCGCGCGGCTCGATATGGATATCGCTGGCTCGCTCCTTGACCGCCTGGAACATCACCGAATTGACCCAGCGGATGATCGGCGCCTCGTCGGTCAAATCGAGGATGTCGACCAGCTCCTCGGCGGCGCCACCCATCTCGTCGTCGTCGGTCTCGTCGAGCTCGACGCCGCCCTGCTGGCGCGCGTAGATCTTGTTGATCGCCTCTAGAATCGACGCCGACGGCGCCAGCACGGTTACGATCTCGGTGCACAGCACGCGGCGCACGTCGTCGAGCCCGTGCACGTCGAGCGGGTCGGCAACCGCGACCTCGACGGCGCGCCCCATGCGCGTAAGTGGAATCATCCGGTGCTGCTTGGCAAAATTGATCGGCACCAGCTTGACCAGCTCGGCGTCGCAATCCTCGGGCTTGACCTCTTTGAGCACCGCAAGATCAAGCTGCGCGCCGAGCGCGTGCATGACTTCGTCCTCGCTGACCAGGCCGCGCCGGACCAGCAGCTCGCCGAGGCGCCCTCCCTCTTTGGCCTGCATCGCCAGCCCCTCATCGAGCTGCGCGACCGTCAGTTTGGTCTGCTGTAGGAGCAGCTGGCCGATGCTGCGACCGTCGGGCGGACGCACGATCGCCAACTCCGCGGTGTCGCGCAGCGTGGATTCGTTGCCCACAGGTCCGCCGGGGCGTGAGCTCACGGAGTGGTCCCCGGCTGCGGCGTCGGCTGCGGCGCGTTGACTGGGCCTTCGGCGCTGGGTACGCCGTAGTAGAGCGGTGGCGGCGGCGGATTGTTGGCGTTGCTGTCGTCGGCGTCGGCAACGGGCTGAAGGCTATTGCCGCGGCCGCGCACCGGCGCGACGTACAGATCTCCGCCGCTCGACTGATCATCACCCGTTCGGACGGTGCGCGGCAACCCGCCCGGCTCCCGCGGCGCCACCACCGGAGGTTGCGTGCTCTGCCCAGGGGCCCCCGGGCCGCCGACGCGCCGCCACGCAGCCGGCCCAACCGGCGCCGAAATCGTATCGATCGGACCATCGATGTCGCGTGCGCGCAGCGCGTCTTCGGCCTTGTGCAGCTCGCGCGCTTCGTCCTCGGCCTCGATGGCCGTGCGATTGATCTCTTCGAGGAGGCCGCGCTTGCGGTGGTAATCGACCTGCGCTTCGTAGTCGCGATCGTCTTTGAAGGCCGAGAAGCGCTCGAGAAAATCGCGCCGCTCACGCACCTTGCGCTCGAAGATGCGACGCAGGTCGTTGGGGTCCTTGACGATGTAGGGCGTCAAGACAATGAGTAGATTCTGCTTGGCGATGGTCTTGGATGTGCGTTTGAAGAGGTAGCCC
>JBBQIO010000402.1:0-4468 GCA_038325015.1 Polyangia bacterium | reverse complement strand
CGTCGCTGCGCGATCAGCACGGCCATCACAATTCGGCGCTCTTCGTGCAGTGGGTGCCTTACGAAATCGCTGGGTCGAGCTGGGAAAAGGAGGAGGCCGGATACGTCAAGCAGCTGTTGTCGATCTGCGACCGCTTCGCGCCCGGCACGTCCGACCTGGTCGTCGACACCTTCCCGCTGCATCCGCAAAAGATCGAAAAGCACTTCGGCATCTCGCGCGGCCACATCCATCACGTCGACAACGCGTTCGGATTCGCCGATCGGCTGCCCTACGCGACACCCATCGCCGGCCTCTATTCGTGCAGCGCGGGATGCCATCCGGCGGGCTCGGTCATCGGAGCGGCCGGACACAACGGGGCGCAGCGCGTCCTTGCCGACCTCGGCCGCGCGTAACTCGAAGGGCGAAAGGGGGGCGGTGGGCATGGAGCGTGTCGGTGCCGTTCTCGTCGAGACCTACCGTCTGGTGCGGCTCAGTGCCGAAGGCGGCATGGGCGAGGTGTACGAGGCGCAGCACCTGCGCGTGCCCAAGCGCTTCGCGGTCAAGTTCCTCAAGGTGTCGCTGCTCGACAAGAGCGAAGCGACGTCGCGCTTCCGGCGCGAGGCGGAGATCTTGGCCTCGCTCGACCATCCCAACGTCGTTTCGCTGTTCGACTACAACATCTCGGACGACGGCGCTCCCTACATCGTGTTCGAGTTCCTCGACGGTGAGCACCTCGGTCGCCGGATCGCGCGGCGACCCATGACGCTGCCCGAGATGATGCGCGTGGTGGTGCCAATCGGACACGCGCTCGAGGCGGCACACGCTCGGGAGATTGTTCACCGCGATCTCAAGCCAGAAAATATTTTTCTGTGCAAGAGCGAGGCAGTCAAGGTGGTCGACTTCGGCGTGGCCAAGCTCGCCGGGGCCGAGGGTCTGACCGCGTTCAACACCACCGTCGGTACGGTGCCCTATATGTCGCCCGAGCAGATCATGGGTGGTGCGGTCGATGGGCGGACCGATCAGTTCGCGCTCGCGGCGATCATCTACGAGATGCTGACCGGCCAGAGCTGTTTTGCCGGACCGGAGTCGCTGCCGGATCAAGCGGTCCGCGTGATTCGCCATCAGCCGGCGGCGCCGCCGGGCTTGGCGCCGGCGGTGTGGTCGGTCATCGAACGCGCGCTGTCCAAGAGCTCGGACGCACGCTACCCGCGAATCGGCGATTTCGTCGAAGCACTCCTGTTGGCGGTGGGCGCCATGTCGCAACAAGCGGTCGAGGTGGCGACCGACGACGGACTGGCACCGCTTGGCCCCGATGCGACGCAGCTGTCGCCGCAACCGCGATTCGAGTCGACGTCGATGCCGACGCCGAAGTCGCAAGTGCATCGCGCCGCGCTCTTGACCGCCGACACGCCCGAGGGGCGAGCGGTCGCGCTCACGGGAAAGGTGTGGCTGCACTCGGCGTGGCTGCGCGATCCGCGCGTGCTGCTCAGCGCCGGGGTCGCGCTCGGCATTTTCCTCGTCGCTGTGGTGTGGTTGATCGCGCGCTGACGGCTAGCCAGTGGCTTGAGCTACGACGCAGGCGAAAAATGTGCGCAGCGCATTTTTCAACACCTGCTACGGAGTCGGCGGGCTGAAGCCGTAGCGGGCGAGGATCGATTGGCCGGCGGCGCCGGTGACGTAGTCGACGAATTGCAGCCCTGCGGCTCGATGGGGCTCGCCGGCGCGCGCGCACTCGACGATCGCTTGATCGAGCGGGGCGTGCAGCGATTCGTCGACCAACGTCGCGTGGCCCGGCGCGCCGAACGTAAGCGCCGCTGCGACCAGCCCGACATCGGCTTTGCCGAGCTTGGCGAGCTCGAACGCGGCTTTGACATTCTCCCCAATCACGAATTTTTGCTGCACAGCAGCATAAACGCCGGCATGGCGCAGCGACTCGACCGCGGCCCGACCATACGGCGCCCGGATCGGATCGGCGATGGCGATGCTCTTTATCCGCGACGACGTCAGGTCGGCCAACGTCACAGCATCGCCGCTCGTGAACAGCGCCAGGTGGCCACGCGCGTACAGTCGGCGGGTCGCCGGCGCGCACCGCTGTGCCAAGATGGTTTGATCGACATAGGCAGCATCGGCGGCGGCGAAGACATCGTAGTGTGCGCCATGCTTGATCTGATCCGCGAGCCGACCGCTGGCGCTGAAGACGAACCGCACCGGCTGTCCGGTCGCCCGAGTGAACGCCGGACCGAGCTCACCGAACGCGCGCGTCAGATCCGCGGCCGCCGCGACGACCAGCGGCGCGTTGGCCTGGAACTCACGCGCTCGATGTAGCCGGTAGAGGCCGAGTCCCATCGCGATCGAGATCACGACGATGCCGAGCCCGAGCACGCCGTAGCGCCGGGGCCAGGCGACGCTCAGCGGGGGCGAGGAGCGCTCTAAACTCATCCCCGCAGCTTATCAGTGAGTGTTAGGTTCCGCTGCGACGGGGACGCAAAGGGGGCGATATGTCACTGGCTGGCTGGCTGGTCTATTTGATGATCGCGGTGCTGTGCGGGCTGTTTGGCCAACTCCTGGCCGGCCGGTCGCTGGGCGGGTTTCTCATGTCGATGCTGGTCGGCCTCGGCGGCGCGGCGCTCGGCCCCTATCTGGCCGGTCGGCTGCACGTCAAAGAGCCGCTGATTCTGACGGTCGGCGGCCACCACGTCTTGGTGGTGTGGACGATCTGCGGCGCGGCGCTGCTGACGCTGTTCGTGTCGTTGCTCGCGCGCGTCGCACGCGGCTCCACTCAGACGTAGACCCCCGCGATGACTGCGTGTGTGTTTTGCGCGATCGCAGCCCAGGAGAAGCCGGCGGCGGTCGTCGCTGAAACCGCCTTTGCGCTGGCGTTTTTGGATGTTCGGCCGCTCTTTGCCGGGCACGTGCTGGTCATCCCGCGGCGCCACGTCGAGACGCTCGCCGACCTGACATCCGACGAGATCGGACCGCTCTTCACGTTCGTGCAACGCGTCGCGGTCGCAGTCGAGGTCGGGCTGGCCGCCGACGGCGTGTTCGTGGCCAACAACAATCGCGTCAGCCAGTGCGTGCCGCACTTTCACGTCCACGTCGTGCCGCGCCGCAAGAAGGACGGCCTGCGCGGCTTCTTTTGGCCGCGTCGAGCCTATACCGACGCCGAGGAGACGGAACGCATCCGCGCGACGATCGCGGCCGCCGTGACGTAGCGAGCAGCCGATGGACGAGTGGCTCAAGAGCAACCCGTCGGCGAATTGGGACCGCATGCTGGCCGACAATGGCCAGCACACGATGAGCGGGCAGACGGCGGGCACAGGTCAGGGCGCCTCTACGCTGCCCCTGCCGCCCAAGTCGGCAACTTCGCCGCAGGCCACGCTCGCCCAACACGATGTGTACGGTGGCTACACTGCGCGCGACCAGCTGGTGTGGGCCGAGGAGGCCGGCAAATTCATCGCGGACGGCAGCGCGATTTTTCACGACGCCAAAAAGCTTGGCGGGACTGATTTATCGATAGATCGGTCTGACCGACGCGGTCTCTCCGCGTCCGATGCCCAGTTGCTCGTGTGCCGAGCCGTCGCGGATGGCGACTTCGATCAAGCCGAAACTCGAGGTCAAGGCGATGGGCGAGCCGGTCGGGACCTGGGCGTAGTAACCGCCGACAGCACACTTCAGACGCAGCTCGCCGATGTGCAGCTGAGCTGCACAGTCAGGCGGAGGCAGGTTGGTGATCAGATTGCCGAAACGGTCGACATGCACGACTTGCCCACGCAGCCCGTTGCCCACACGGCGCGGCTTGGGCCAGCGGGAAATTAGCCGACTGCGAATCGCCGGCCCAAGATCGGCCAGCGCCCGGCCCGACGCCAGATGCGCCGCGGCCGGCGCAAACAGATCGCGGCCATGGAACGTCGCGGAGATTCGCCGCGGCGATTTCAGCTCGACCACTTGGCGAATTTTTTCGCGCTGCAGCACGAGGGAAAATAGGCCGTTGTCCGGACCCACCCAGAAGCCGCGATCGGTGGCCACCGCGATCGCCCGACGTGTCGACCCGACACCCGGATCGACCACTGCCAAAACCACCGCACCGACGGGCAGGTGGGGCTGGGCGCCGGCCAGCTGGAGGGCTCCTGCGAGGACATCGCCGGGAGGCACGCCATGGGTAAGATCGATGATCTGGGCGCTGGGCGCACCGGCCAAAAGCACCAGCTTGACGACGCCAACGTAGACATCGTCGAGCCCGAAATCGGTCAGGAGCGCGATCAGCGGCTGGGCCATTGCGTGAGATGCTAGCGTTTAATTCATTTTCTAGAATCGAGGAGCTTGCCGTGTCCGACGACCCTGACGACTATCAGATCCCGAAACCCGAGCCCAAAGAGATCGA
This sequence comes from Polyangia bacterium, assembly GCA_038325015.1. Classification (GTDB taxonomy): domain Bacteria; phylum Myxococcota_A; class Polyangia; order Palsa-1104; family Palsa-1104; genus JBBQIO01. The sequence goes on along the minus strand of JBBQIO010000402.1, from coordinate 108 downwards.
CGAAAAGCTGGCGCTCCAGCTCCGCCATCTGTCCGAAGACGCCGTCCTGCGCGGTCAGCCCTCGGGTGAGGAGCGGTGCGACAACTGCGTCTACTACATCGAGCCGGA
>JBBQIO010000401.1:0-4481 GCA_038325015.1 Polyangia bacterium | reverse complement strand
TCTGGCTCTATCTGCCGGTGGCGCTGCGATTGGCGATTCCTTTGAGCTGGGAGAGCCCGCTCGGGCTGCTGGCGCGGGCACCTGCTGCGATGGGACGCGCCGGCGTTCTCCTCGATTCGGCGTTGGTCGATGGAGCCTCGGTCCCGAGCCCATGGTTGGCGCTGGTCGGCGTCGCCTATCTACTCGTCGCGCTGTTGCTGGCGCTCGCTTGGTGGTCGGCGCGCACGCGGCTCGAAAGCCAACTGTCGACGGCCTGGCCGGCGCGCCCGGAGCTGGCCGGGGCCGAGCGCCGGTATTCGATGCTTGAGCATGAGTCGCTCGGGCCGATGGTGGTCGGTCTGCGCCACCCGCGCATCGTTGTGCCCGCTATGATGGTCGATTCGCTCGACGCGAGCGCGCTGCGCTGCGTTCTAGCGCACGAAAAAGCGCACATCGAGCGCGGCGATCATCTGCTGCTCGCCGCCATGCAGCTCGTGGCGATTGTGGCGTGGCCGATCTTGCCGCTGTGGGTGGCGGCGTGGCGCGTCCGGCAGCTGATCGAGGTGGCCTGTGATCAGGTGGCGCTGGCCGGCAGCAACGCGGCGGGTCGCCGACAGTATGGCGAAACGCTGTTGACCCTGGCCGATTGGCAGCCGCTGCCGCGCGCCGCCAACGCGCTCCATTTCGGCTCGCAGCTCGCGACCCGGATCGGTGCGCTGCGCTTCACTCGTCGCTGGCCGGCGGTCGTTCAGTGGAGCATTGTCTCGCTGTTCGGCCTCTTGCTCATCGCCTGCGCCGGCGCGCAGAAAACGCGCCCGGCCCCCGACAGCGAGCTGGCAACGGCGACCGGCGCGCTCGACAAAGAAGTCATTCGCAGCGTGATCCAGGCGCACCTGCGTGAGCTGGCGACCTGCTACGACAAAGAGCTGGCCAGCCAGCCGGATCTGGTAACGCAGATGACCATGGGCTTCACCATCGGGCCCGACGGCCATGTAAAGGCGGCGGCGCCGACCGAGACGGCTCGCGCGCAGAGCTCCCTGGGCCGGTGCGTGTCGGACGCAATTCTGACGTGGGAATTTCCCCATCCCGAGGGTGGCGGAATCGTAGTCGTGACCTATCCCTTCACGTTCAAGCCATAGCAAACCCGACCTGACCTCGATCGCGAGCTGCCTCAAAAAGCGCGTCTGTCCAAGCCGGCGCCGTTCGCCAAGGAGTGGCCGTCGGAGGATTAGTCCTCGTGTAATGGTTTGTAAAAGTCGCCAATAGGCGGCCTCGGCCTTCGTCTGATGGGGCAAGGAGGCCACCCATGGAAACCAAGACGAAGTCGACGATGGTGAAGCTCGGTCTGGCGGCGGTTGTCGGTGCGCTGGCTCTGACCGCGGTTGCGGCGCCGGCATCGGCGTTCGAAGGGCGTCCGGAAACTGCGGCTTCGCAACGCGTACAACAGGTCTGGCGTGGCGGTGGCATCGCGCGCGATGGTCGATTCGAAGGCGATAGTCGATTCGATCGCGACGGTCGTTACGATCGCGATGGTCGATTCGAGCCCGATGGTCGATTCGAGCGCGACGGTCGATTCGAACGCGACGGTCGTTACGATCGCGATGGTCGATTCGAACCCGACGGTCGATTCGAAGGCGATGGTCGATTCGCACGCGATGGTCGTTTCGAACGCGATGGTCGATTCGAGCGCGATGGTCGATTCGAACGCGATGGTCGTTTCGAGCGCCATGAGCGCCGTGCGTTCGGACCGCGCTACTGGAGCGGACCACTGCGTGTCGGCGCGCCTGGATTCGTCGCGGCGCCTGGCCGTGTCGGTCACTGGCAGCTCCCGGTCTTTGACCGCGGCGCTCGCCGCTGGTAGCGGTCAGCTCCGGAGGTACTCGCCCAGTGTTCCGGCATCGTTGGCCACGCCGAACGCGTCTTCACGGCTGACCTGGCCGGAGCGGACCAAGTCCGCCAAGCAGCGCTCCAACGGCACCATCCCCTCTTTGCGACTCGACTGCAGCGCGCTCGCGATCTGCGCTGTCTTGCCCTCCCGGATCAAGCTGGCGATGGTGTGATTGCCGCGCAGCACCTCGACGGCGGCCACGCGGCCCGGTCCGTTGGCGCGAGGCAACAGCCGCTGCGAGACGATCGCGCGCACTGCGTCGGCAAGCTGCGATCGAATCTGCGGCTGCCGCTCGGCGGGGTACGAATCGACGATGCGCTCGATCGCCGACGCTGCCGAGCGACTGTGCAGGCTGCTCAACACGAGGTGACCCGTTTCGGCCGCGGTGATGGCCAGGCTGATGCTTTCGGGGTCACGCATCTCGCCAATCAAAAGAATGTCCGGATCCTCGCGCAGCGCATCACGCAAGCCGGTGGGAAAGTCGCGCACGTCGCTGCCCACCTGGCGCTGCCGCACCAACCCGCCGTTCGCGCCTTCGGGAATCAACGCGTATTCGATGGGATCTTCGAGGCTGATGAGCAGACCGGCGCGACGTCGGAGCGCAGCCGCGGCGAGCGCCGCCAGCGTCGTGCTTTTGCCCGACCCGGTCGGGCCGCAGACCACGATCATGCCGTGTGGCACGGCGACCAGATCGTCGAGCGGCACCGGCAGATGCAAATCCGCGAGGGTCGGTGCGCTCCGCGTCAGCAGGCGGACCGCGGCCGACAAGCGTCCCGTGGCGCGATACAGATGCACACGAAATCGACCGAGCTCGGCGAGCTCGATGGCAAAATCGAGCGATCGGCCCGAATCGAGCGCTGCCCGTCCGTCGGGTGACAGCCGGTCGGCAAAGAGGGTCTCGACCTCGAGCGCCGGAAATTCGCTCAGCGCGCGCAGCCGTCCGTCGATGCGGAGCGCCGGGGCATCGCCGGAAAAAAGATGCAGGTCACTGGCCTTGAGCGCGATCGCGCGCGTCAGGAGCGCAGCCAGCGTGGGCGAGATCGCGTCGCTCGGGGAGACGATGGGTACGACGACTTCGCTCGTGTCGACCGCTGTGGTGCGTAGCTGCACAGGCGGTGGTGTCGCCGCTTTGACTGGCTTGGTCGCGCGGCGGAAAATCGCCTCCAACGCGCCGCTTTCCGGGTCGAGCGAGATCACCACGTCGAACCCCTCACCGCCCTCGAGCGCGTGAGTCACCTCGATCTTGCCGTCGCTGCGCAGCTCCGCCTCATGGTCTGCCCACAGCGGGCCGAGCAGATGGCGCAGCGTATCGTCCGGTGTCGCTGGCACCGACAGCCGCAGCCGGGCGCCGCGCGCGAACATCGCCGGCGCTGCGTCGGTCGCCAGGCGCAGCTCGTCCGCGGCGTGTGAAAGAGCAATCCGAAGCAGGCTATCGACGCCGATCATTTGCTTTTCCCAACGACACAATAACGCGCCAGTCGGCACGCCATTCCGACTTTTGTGGCATCGTCGTGCGTCTGGCGACTGGAGATCGATTGGCAGGGTGGGCGCTCTATTTGCCGCGGCGGCCGTGGATCTGGCTCTTGACCATTCTCCTCGTGGCGCGCGTCGCGCATGCGCGGCCCGGTGGCGGCGGCTCCTTTTCCGGCGGTGGCGGCGGCGGTAGCAGCGATGACGGCAGCATCGAGCTGGTCATCGACCTGATCATCTTTCTGGTTCAGATATGCGTCGACTATCCGGAGGTCGGAATTCCGGTGGTGTGTGTGACCGTGGTCGGGGTCGTCGCGTGGCGCGCGCTCGAAGCGCACGGAGCGGCTCGCGCGCTGGTGGCCGCCGTGGCCGTGGCGCTGGGCGTCGTGGGCATCATCTATGTCCCGAATTTTCTTTACGCCGCGCTCGGCTTGGTCGTCCTCGGGTTGATTCTTTTTTTGATCGGCCGCAGCTCGAGCAAAAAGAGCACCGGTTGGGACAGCAGCAGCATGACCACCGTCGCCGAGATGCTCGCAGCCGATCCCGCCACGGCACGAAAGGCGTCGCAAGCGTCCAGCGAGGTCGCGACCGCGCTCAAGACGCTGGAAAAGGACGACCATGATTTTTCGCGTGTGCTGCTACGCGATTTTGTCTACGCGCTCTACTCCGAGGTGCAGAACGCTCGTGGCGCACAGCAGCTCAACCGCCTGACGCCGTACGTTGACGAGTCGACGCGTGACTCGCTGACCGATGTGTCGCTCAAGGCGGTCAAGGATGTGATCGTCGGCGGTATGCAGATCGAAAACGCGTCGGTCGGCGAGCAGATGATCCGGCTCGACTTCGCATTCGAGGTCAACCTGACCGAGGTCTCTGCCGATGGCGACCAGTCGTTCTATCTGGAGCAGTGCTGGAGCCTTCAACGCAAGCGCACGGCGCGCTCCCGGGCCCCGGCACGCGTCCGCTCGTTCGACTGCCCCAACTGCGCCGCGCCGCTGTCCAAGGACGGGCCCAAGGTGTGCGGCCACTGCGGGAAGGTGATCGACGCGGGCGAATTCGATTGGATAGTCACCCAGGTAATTACCACCAACGTCAAGGCGCGACCTCCGATCTTGACCGATGAGGTGGCAGAGCAGGGAACCGATCT
>JBBQIO010000400.1:0-4491 GCA_038325015.1 Polyangia bacterium | reverse complement strand
ATTGCCGAGCAGCCGAGGCGGAGCGCGTCCTTGACCGACCCGGTCACCGCCGAGCATGGCTCGAGCTTGGACAGCGTGTCCGAGTTGTTGAGCTTCAAAATCAGCGGCACCGCGTTGGAGAACGTGCCGGCCACCGCCTCGAGCGCACCGAGCGGCGCGGCGTAGGCGTTGCACCCCGATTCGATGGCCAGGCGGATGTGATATTCGGGGTCGTAGCCAGCGGGGTTGGGCTGAAACGAGCGCGCCGGCCCATGCTCGAAGCCCTGGTCGACCGGAAGAATGACCAGCTTGCCGGTGCCGCCGAGCCGGCCGTGCATCATCAGGCGCGCCAGCTGCGTCTTGGTGCCCGGATTGTCCGACGGATAGTTGTCGAGGATCTGTCGCAAGCGTGCGGTCATGGAGGGCCTCTATGGCAAGATGAAGGGGGCGAAGCAGCTAACGGCTGCGCAGCAAAATCGCAGTGTAATCGGGATTGCCGGGGCAGGGCGGATGGAGCTTGCGGACCTCGATTTCGACCTCTGCGCTGGGCCAGCGACGGCGCAGCTCGCCGAGCATCTCGCCGGCCAGCGATTCGAGCAGGTGATGCGTGCGCGCCGTGCCGACCTTCAACAGCAGCTCGCAGACCTCGTAGTAGTTGACCGTCTCGGACAGCCGATCGCTCTCGACCGCGCGCGTGATCGGAAAGGTCATCTCCACGTCGACCTCAAAGCGCCGCGTCGAGCGCCGCTCGTCGGCCGAGGCGCCGTGATTGGCCTGCAGCTCGAGGTTGCGGACCTTGACGACGCCGGTCACTCGCCCTCGGCCTGCAGCTCGGCGGCCTCTTCGTCGGTCATGCGCTCGAGCTTGCGCTTGATCATCTGGCGCTTGAGCGGGCCGACGTGGTCGATGAGCAGTCGATTGTCGAGGTGGTCGTTTTCGTGCTGCATGGCGCGCGCGTACAGCCCTTCGCCCTCGGCGACGAACTCTTTGCCGTCGAGACCGAGCGCGCGAACCCGCGCCATCAGGCCGCGCTTGACCGGCACGAAGACGCCGGGAAACGACAGACAGCCCTCGTCGTGCGTTTCGGTTTCGCCCGAGACCCACTCGACTTTGGGGTTGATGAACACCACCGGCGGATCATTTTCCTCACCGCCCGCGACCGACGCTTCGACGATGAACAGCTTGACCGTCGCGCCGACCTGAATCGCGGCCAGGCCGGCGCCGTTCTTGGAGTACATGGTCTCGACCATGTCGGCGACGAGCTGGTGCACTTGGTCGTCGATGGCCTCGATGGCCGTCGTCGGCTGGCGCAACATCGGGTCGGGAAATTTGTAGATGCGTCGTAGTGCCATGGTGTGTTGGTCGTGGTTTTCTACCGTCTTTGTCGACGGTCAGCGTTGACAAAGGGCAAGTGTAAACTAGACTACCCGCCCGTCAAGCCAGGCGTCCCTTGCCGCCGGGCTCACCGGCTCATCCTATGTCCATGCCGCAACTGCTCTGCCGCTACGCCGAAGCCTCCATGCCCACCGTCCACGGGCGGCTGACGACGATTGTCTATCGCGAGGCCGAGTGGGCGAGCCGCGCCGAGGCGCCGCCCGACAAAGAGCACATCGCCCTCTTGCCGGGGGCGCCGCTGCTCGGGGCGGGCAAGTTGCCGGTCGCCGAGGGCGTGCTGTGCCGTGTGCATTCTGAATGCTGGACCGGCGAGAGCGTGGGATCGCTGCGCTGCGATTGTCGGGATCAGCTCGACCGCGCGCTGGCGGCGATGGTCGCGGCGCAAAATGGCGTGCTGGTCTATTTGCGCCAAGAGGGGCGCGGCATCGGCCTGGGCAACAAGATTCGCGCCTACGCGCTGCAGGATCAGGGCGCCGACACCGTCGAGGCCAACGAGCAGCTCGGCTTCGGCGCCGACCTGCGCAGCTACGAGCTGGCGGCGGCGATCTTGGCCGACCTGGGCGTCGCTTCGGTGCGGCTGATGACCAACAATCCGGACAAGGTCGCCGGACTCGAAGCCGCCGGCGTACGCGTCGTCGAGCGCATGCCGCACTGGGGCAGCGACAACGAATTCAATCGCGACTATCTCAAAGTGAAGCAGACCAAGCTCGGCCACGAACGCTGATCCTCGACGGAGAAACGACGACAATGAGCCATGCCCCCTCGCCGGCCGAGCTCGACCGCGCACTGGCGCTGATTGAAGATCCGCTGTTCAACCAGAGCATCGTGCGGCTCGGCTACATCACGGCGACGGAGCCGGCGGATGAAGCGGTCACCATCAAGCTGCAGCTGCCGACACCGGCTCATCCGGCGCGGAGTAAGATGATCGAAGCGATCGAAGCGGCCGGCAAAGCAGCGGGCTTCGCCGATGTCCGCGTCGATGTCTCATGGCAAGTGCTGTCGCGCGTCGGTGGGGCGCGACCCGGACGGCCCGATGGCGGCCGACTGGCCGGCGTCAAGAACGTGATTGCGGTGGCCGCGGGCAAAGGCGGCGTCGGCAAATCGACGGTGGCGACCAACCTGGCGCTGGCGCTGGCGCAATATGGCGCGACGATCGGGCTGCTCGATGCCGATGTCTACGGACCGTCGGTGCCGACCATGCTCGGCACGGCCGAAATCCCGGCGTCGACGCGCACCGACAATAAGATCGTCCCCGCTGTGCATTACGGCATCAAGGTGATGTCGGTCGGCTTCTTCGTCGACCGCGAGGGCGCGGTGGTGTGGCGCGGGCCGATGGTCGGAAAGCTCCTCCAGCAGTTCATCGACGACGTCGAATGGGGCGAGCTCGACTATCTGGTGATCGATCTGCCGCCCGGGACTGGAGATGCACAGCTGTCGTTAACCCAAATGATCCCGATCACCGGCGCCGTGATGGTGACGACGCCGCAAGAGGTCGCGGTCATCGATGTGATTCGGGCGGTGTCGATGTTCAAAAAGGTCGAGGTGCCGATCTTGGGCGTGGTCGAGAACATGAGCGACTACGTGTGCCCGGCGTGCGGCCATCATGACGAAATTTTCGCGCGCGGCGGCGGTAAAGGGTTAGCGCGCGAGCTGGGTACGCATTTTTTTGGCGAGATTCCGATCGCCGCCAAGGTTCGCTATGGAGGCGATGTCGGGCGGCCGGTGGTGCTCGGCGCGCCGGACAGCGAGCACGCCAAGATCTTCATGCGCATTGCCGCCGAAGCCGCCGGTGAGATCGTCAAGCGCAACGGGCCGCCAAATCAAAAAGCGCCGGCCGGCCTGCCGATCATCAGGTAGCGATGAAGATCACCATCGACAATAGGAGGGCCTTCCCTCCCTCCTTCGTTTGGCGAAGCCAAACGAGCCTCCCTCCCACCGCGCGCTAGTCGCGCGAGAGCCACTGAGCGTTATGAAACTCACCATCGACGCAGATCGACTGGTCGCCGACCTCGACTATCTCGGACAGATGGGCAAAGGCCAGGACGGCGGCATCACGCGCAAGGCGCTGTCGGTCGAGGACGCCGAGGCGCGGCGCTATGTCGCCGAGCGCATGGCCGCCGCAGGCCTCACCTTGACGCACGACGAGGTCGGCAATCTGCGCGCGCGTCGTTCGGGAACGGACGCCGGTGCGGCGCCCGTATTGACCGGCTCGCACCTCGATTCGGTGCCGTCGGGCGGCCGGTTCGACGGACCGCTCGGGGTGGTCGGTGCGCTGGTCGCCCTCGAGGCGCTCAATGCCGCCGGCATCGCGACCCGCCGGTCGATCGAGGTGGTGATCTTCGTCGGTGAAGAGGGGTCGCGCTTTGCACGCGGCACGATTGGGTCGGCGGCGCTATCGGGCCACGTTGCGGTTGCCGATATCTTGGCGCTGGTCGACGCTGACGGTTTTCGTTACGTCGACGCGCTGGCCACCTACGGCGACGTCGGCGCGGCGCGGCCGACCAAGGCGAGGGCGGGCGAGGTGGCCGCGTTCGTCGAGCTGCACGTGGAGCAGGGCGGTGTGCTCGAAGCCAACGCGACGCCGATAGGCGTAGTCACGGCGATTGCCGGCCTGGTGCAGCGCGCGATTTCGTTCATCGGCGACGCCAACCACGCCGGCGCGACCCCGATGCATCTGCGCAAAGACGCGCTCCTCGGTGCCGCCGAGCTGGCGCTCGAAATCGAGCGCATCGCGAATCGTCTCGGCGTGGTCGGTACGGTCGGCAAGCTCGACGTGCAGCCGGGCGGCAAGAACATCATTGCCGGCCGCGCCGACCTGATCTGCGATCTGCGCGCGCCGACCGGCGAGCTGTTGACCGCCATCGACCGCGACGTGATGGCAGCGTCAAAGAGGATTGTAGCTGCACGCAGGCTCGGTCTAGAAGATCGCCGGCTCCAGCGCGTCGACCCGGGCGTCATGGCCGAGAGCGCGATGGCCGCCGTCGAGCGCGGCTGCGCGCGCGCCGGCCTGGCCACGCACCGCATGCTGTCGGGCGCAATCCACGATGCGCTGCACATGGCCGAAATCTGCCCAGCGACGATGATCTTCGTGCCGTCGGTGGGCGGCAAGTCGCACTG
>JBBQIO010000399.1:0-4500 GCA_038325015.1 Polyangia bacterium | reverse complement strand
CAGCGCAGTCCACGCCGGGACGTCCGAACAGGGCGGCGACGGCGCGACGATCGTGGAGTTTTAAGACTTGCCGACGAACCGGGGAAGCATGGCCATCCCGAGCTGCATGGCCAACGCGGTGTTGCCTTTGAGCACGATCTTCCCCGAAAAGTAGGCCTCGGGCGGCGCCAACTTCCGCTCCAGCATCAGCGCATAGGTCGCCGAATCGACCGAGATCGTCGCGGTCGGCGGCGACATGGTCGGTTGCGTGCCGAACTTGACCTGCATCCACCAGGTGCGGCCGTTGTAGTTGGTCACTTCGAAACGCAGCGTCCCTTTGACCGACGCCATGATCTGGCGCGACGACGGATCGACGAACAGCACATCGAGCGGCGAATATTCGGGCGGCGCCAGCTCCTGCGCGCCGCTCTCGCCCATCGCCATGGCCCGCCAATCGGCGACCGTCTGCTGCAGGCTTACCTGCGGTTCGGCGCCCGGCTCGTCCGGCCGACGCACGTGCAGCGTGCCGCCTCGCCCGTCGAGAATCCATCGTCCGCCGCCCTCGCCGTCGAGCTGGATCGCGACGGTGATGTCGCTGGCGTGTCGCTTGCCGGCGCCGAACTCGGCGGCAAACTCGCGCGGCAGCCACTCGGTAAAAAAACCTTCGGGGGTGATGTCACGCGGCGGCCGCTTGGCCCCCGCAGCGCTCACGAGCCACTAGGGTGCGTCGACGGCTGCCGCTCCCAGACCACGTGCACGTGCGAGGTCACCGACATGCCATTGCCCGGCACGGTCGATTCGAGCAACCGCACCACGTCGACGTCACTGTGCACCAGCACTCCATCCGCCAGGCGCACTTGGTAGCTGCCGGTATCGGTGCCGCTCAGCTTACTCGGGGCCTCGCCGGTCATCTCGACCTTGCCGTCGCCCGACACCGTCGCGACCCCGGCATCCTTGGCCGTGTACTTGTACTTGTAGGTGAGTCCGACCTCGGCGCCCTGCGGCGCCGGCAACGAAACCTGGACCGTCCAGTTGGCGCCCTGAGCGACGGGCTCGGCCGGCAGCACCGCGCCCCTTTGCCCACCGAAAACGGCATTGGTGATCATGCGCGCAGTCTTGTCGTCGAGCGGCGCCTTGACCCCGGCCAGCGTCATGGCATCGACCTCAGCGCGCGGATTGCGACGGAACTGCACCTTGAGCTCGTCGAGCGCCAGCGCCCACTGATCGACCGCGTCCTGGTTGGCGCCGACCGCCGCTTGGCCGACCACGTCGACCATCCGCACCGTCACCTGGGCGATGCCGTCCGCGCTCACCGAGTCGATCTTCTCCTCGGCAATGAAGCTGAAACTGAGCGACACCTTGCGGGCATTTTTTCCCGTCGAGGACTGGTCGATCACCAACTGCACTTTGGCGCGCGAGCCGGCACTAGCGACGTCCTTGATGCGCAGCAGATCCCCTTTGGGGGCGTCGGCCACCGGCGGTTTGGTGGGCGGCGGTGCTTTGTGTGCGCAACCGGCCAGACCGGCAATGAGAAGTCCAACAGCAAGCTTTGTCCGCATGGCGTGACGTTAATCGAGCGTGGCCGGCCTGGTCAATATTCGCGCGGCTTGTCGCCGCCGGGACGGCGTGCTATCGGCATCGCCCAATTCTAGCCAGGAGAACGCCGTGGGTATCGCATGCGGGATCGTCGGACTGCCCAACGTCGGTAAGTCGACGCTGTTCAACGCGCTGTCGGCAACGCAAGCGGCCGAGGCTGCGAACTACCCGTTCTGCACCATCGAGCCCAACGTCGGCGTGGTCTCGGTCGCCGATTCGCGCATGGACGAGCTGGTCAAAGTGGTCAAGCCCAAGAAGGTCGTCCCGACGACGCTGCAGTTCGTCGACATCGCCGGGCTCGTGCGCGGCGCCTCGCAAGGCGAGGGTCTGGGCAACCAGTTTTTGGCCACCATCCGCGAGGTCGACGCGATCTGCCACGTGGTGCGCTGCTTCGAGGACGACAACGTGGTGCATGTCGAGGGGCGCGTCGATCCCGCGTCCGACGTCGCGACCATCGACACCGAGCTCGGCCTCAAAGATCTCGAGACCTTGGAAAAGCGCGTGCAGCGGGCGCAGAAGGCCATCAAAGGCCCCGACGGCAAGAGCGAAAAAATCGTCGTCGACCTGTGCGCGCGTGTCATCGAGGGGCTCAATCGCGGCACCGCCGTGCGTGCGCAGGGGCTGACCGAAGAGGAGAAGCTGCTCATCGCCGACCTGCATCTTTTGACGTCAAAAAAGGTGATGTACATCGGCAACGTCGCCGAGAAGCAGCTCACCTCGGCGCTGGCCGGCAAAGACGCGCACGTCGAGTCGCTGCGCAAAGTCGCCGTCGCCGAGGGCGCGCCGCTGGTGGTCATCAGCGCCGCCGCCGAGGCCGAGATCTCGACCCTGCCCAAAGAGGAGCAGCCGGAGTTTCTGTCGTCGCTCGGGCTCGACGAAGCCGGCCTCAACAAGGTCGTGCGCACCGGCTACGAGCTGCTCGGCCTGATCACCTTTTTTACGGCCGGCGAGACCGAAGTGCGCGCCTGGACGATCGCGCGCGGCACCAAGGCGCCGCAGGCCGCCGGCACAATCCACACCGACTTCGAGCGCGGCTTCATCAAGGCCGAGATCATCTGGTGGGAAGATCTGGTCAAGTACGGCTCCGAGGCGGCCTGCCGGTCGGCGGCCAAGCTGGCGATCGAAGGAAAAGAGTACGTCATGAAAGATGGCGATACGGCGCACTTCCGCTTCAACGTCTGAGTCCGGCCACCGACGGTAATTCGCCCGGCAGTTTGTGCTATAGAGCGGCCCATGAGCCGCCCCCGCAGCAGCAGCGAAATTCGCCACAGCTTCCTCGATTTTTTCACCCGCCGCGAGCACGCGGTGGTGCGCAGCTCGCCGCTGGTTCCACAAAACGATCCGACACTGCTGTTCACCAACGCCGGCATGGTCCAGTTCAAGGACGTCTTCACAGGCAAGGAGACGCGCGCCTACCAGCGCGCCACCACCGCGCAAAAATGCGTGCGCGCCGGCGGCAAGCACAACGACCTGGAAAACGTCGGCCGCACCGCGCGTCACCACACGCTGTTCGAGATGCTCGGCAATTTTTCCTTCGGCGACTACTTCAAAGAGGGCGCGATCGACTTCGCATGGAGCTGGCTGGTCGACGAGCTCGGCGTCGATCCGAAGCGCATGATCATCACCGTGTTCGGCGGCGACGCCGGGCTCGGCCTCGGCCCCGACGACGAGGCGCGCGCATTGTGGAAAAAGCGCACCGGCTTCGGCGACGACCGCATTCGCGGCATGGGCATGAAGGACAACTTCTGGATGATGGGCGACACCGGTCCGCAAGGGCCGTGCTCCGAGCTGCACTACTTCATCGGCGATCGTGCACCCACACTGGACACCTTCGGCGAAGAGCCGGCGGCCGACGGCTCCGGTTGGATGGAGATTTGGAACCTGGTGTTCATGCAGTTCGAGCGCGCCACCAAAGACAGTCCGCTCGTCCCGCTGCCGCGTCCGTCGATCGACACCGGCGCCGGCCTGGAGCGCGTTGCCGCGGTGGTGCAGAACGTGAAATCGAACTACGACACCGACCTTTTGCGCCCTCTCGTCGAGCGCGCGGCGGAAATGGCGAAAAAGCCGTACGGCGCGTCAATGAACGACGACGACGTGTCGATGCGCGTGCTCGCCGATCATGCACGCGCGACCGCGTTTTTGATGGCCGATGGCATCACGCCGGCGAACGAGGGGCGCGGCTACGTGCTCCGCCGCATCATGCGGCGCGCGATTCGGCACGGCGTGCGCCTCGGCCTTGTGCAGGGACAGTTCACAGAGCTGTGCGCTCAAGTCGTGGCCTCGATGGGCGAGGTCTATCCCGAGCTGCGCGCGGCCAAGGGCGTGATCGACAGCCAGGCCAGCCAAGAGGACGTCGGTTTTCGCCGCACACTCGACCGCGGCATGAAGCTGCTCGACGAGAGCATCGCCCACGCAGCCGACAAGACCCTGCCCGGCGACGTCGTCTTCAAGCTCTACGACACCTACGGATTTCCCGCCGATCTGACCCGCGTGATCGCCGAGGAGCGCGGCTTTTCCGTCGACGAAGCAGGATTCGATGTGGCGATGAACGAGCAGCGTGCGCGCTCGTCGGAATTTTCTGGCACCGGGCAGACCGCGCTCAACGAAACCGGCACCCGGCTCCAGCAGCAGCACGGCGCGAGTACATTTCTCGGCTATGACGCAACGACGGCGAGCGGGCACGTCGTCGGCCATTCCGAAGGCGAAACACCCATTTTGCTGGTCGCGAATCAATCGCCTTTTTACGCCGAGTCGGGCGGTCAGGTCGGCGACACCGGCACGATTCACAACGATCGCTTCGAATTCGTCGTCACCAACACGCGCAAGACGCCGACTGGCACCATCTTGCACGAGGGCAAGCTGACGCGCGGCAGCGCGGGCGATCTGTCGGGGGAGGCAACCTTCACCGTCGACGCCGAGCGCCGG
>JBBQIO010000398.1:0-4522 GCA_038325015.1 Polyangia bacterium | reverse complement strand
ACCAACCTCACCCCCTTGGCCCATCTGTATTTCGGCAGCGCATCGGGCGTGGACAGCAATTCGACGACCATCACCGGCACGGCACAAACGGCGAAATTCGCCATCGAGGTCGAGGTCATCGGCGATTTCAACGGCGACGGGCTGTCCGATTTCGCGATCAGCTCGCTGAACCAACTGACGATCTACGTCGCGCCTGGGACCGCGTCGCCGATCACGGTCACCGGACAAGGCGCGACGGCGCGATCGGTGAGCCGCACTGGCGATCTCGACGGCGACGGCTTCGACGACGTGCTGTGCGGTGGAACCTCTGCGCTGACCGTTGCGTTTGGTGTTGCGGAGCCTGCGGGCGGCCCGGTCAAGATACCGACGACACAGGCCTTGATGGCGCCAGCCACGCTGTTCGGCTTCGGCCAAGTCGTGGCTTCGCGCGCGGCCATTGTGTGGCGCTTGTTACGCGGCTGACAGCGGCGCGTTTAGCTCCACGATAAAACGTATTCGCAGTACATGCCGCCTGCGGACCGGCACTTGGTCTCGGTCGCGTGCACGTCGGTGCCGCCGCTCAGCTCGATTCCGCGCTCGTGCCAGCCGAGGTTTGTCATGCAGTCGGTCAGCGTGACGCCGCCGTCGCCATAGGTCTTGAGCACCGCCGAGTGCGGGCCGGTCTGCTCGTAGATGCGTTTGCCGTCGTCATAATAGAGCCGATGAATCTCGGCGGCGTGCCGCAGCAGATGATGCGGGTCGCCCGCCTTGATGAAGTTGCGATGCACACCGCGCAGATTGACGTCCGCTGACGCCCGCCCCATCTCGCGAAAAGCCTGGCTCCGATGGCTCGGCGACAGGACCTCGGCGATCGCTTCGTCCAATCGGATGTTGAGGTCGATTGGATGCCAATCAACCGGCAAGATGAGCCCGTTCAAGATTCGTCGATCGTCCTCGGCTAGCCTGTCGAGCACGGCCAGAAGGACGCCGGACGGGCGCTGCTTCAAGTACGCGATCCGGGCCAGGAGCACGCTGCCTTTGATCAGGAGAGGATGGGCCAGCTGCATTTGCCGATCATAGCGCAGCCGGCCTTGCGAGGTATTCGCCGAGGCGAAACACCAACCCGCCCGCTTCGTGATAAGCAAGCGGCTTGCCCCAGAAAGGCTCTCCCATGCGCGCTGTGACACTCGTCGTCACCCTGTCCTCCGTCGTCGCTCAGGCCTCCTTTGCCGCCGCTGCCCCCGCGCGCCCCGCCGGTGTCTTGGCGATCGTCGACTGCGGCGCGCCGGCCAGCGAAATCGCCGCCTTGCGCACGGCGCTCACCAAGCTGGCGCCACACGCGCCGGCGCTCTCGCTCGAAACGCTGCCCGCGACGCTCGGGAAAATGGTCGGGCTGACCACGCTCGACGGCGTCGACACGGCCAAGCCACTGCATGCTCTCTTCTTGAACCCGCAACAGTTTCCGCAGCCGGTCGTGCTCATCGGTGCCGTGGCCAACGCCAAGGCCCTCAACGCGAGCTTGGCCACTGCCACGGGCGCGGCGCCGGTCGCTCACGTCAAGGGCGGCTATGCCGTCGTCGGTCTGCCGGCCGCGCTTGATGCGGCCGAAGCGTACGCCCAGTCGCTGGCCCACACGCCACCGCCTCCGGGCATTCGCGCAGTCGCCTTCGTTCAGACGATCTGGGCCACGTTCAGCACACAGTTTCTCGCGCTGCGCCAGATGATCGGCGCCCTGACCGGCAAGGACAATCCGCTCTTGTCAGGCGACATGCTCAACGGCCTGTTCGACGGCTTCGCCGCGCTCATCAGCGACACCGACGAGCTCACGGTCGACGCGGCCGTTCAGGGCTCGCAGCTGGTCTTCGGCTTCGCCATCAAGGCCAAGAGCGACACCGTCGTCGATCGCTTCTTCCTAGCGCAGCATGCCGCGGCGTTCGGCTCGTTGGCGCGACTCGGGGCGGTCGATGCGTCGATTGTCGGCGCCGGCACCCTCAACAGCACGCCCGAGCTGCGCAAGCTGTTTCACGACTGGATGCTGCGCAGCTACACCAAGCTGGACGCCGCCAGCCTCGCACAGCTCGAAGAATTTCAGAAGCTGTGGGACGGCGACGCCGCGATTGCCGGCAACTTCCTCGCTCCGGGGCAGCCCGAATTTCAGATCATCTTGGGAACCAGCGACGCCAAGCGCGCCACCGCGCTGTTGCCGGCCGCCGCCAAGGTCAACGACCTGATCGTCAGCTCGTTCGGCACGTCGGTGCGCACCCCGCGCCCGTCTTACACGTACAACGGCGTGGCCGTATCGGCGCAGAGCGTGACGCAGGATTTCTCGAAGCTGGCGGGCCACAAAGGTCCAGCCAAGACGACCACCGAGATGCAGTGGGCCGGATTCGATCAGATGCTCCTGACGGCGGTCGGGATGCGCTCCGCCGACGCCACCGATCGAATGCACAAGCTCATCGACAGCGCCCACAGCGGCCTCAATCCACTGGTGTTGACCGCCAGTGCACAGAGCAGCCTGGCCGCCGCCCGCGCCGAAAAGGCCTCCTTCTGGATGTTCCTCGACCTCGGCGAGATGCCCAATGCCACCCCCGACACGCACGGGCTCACCGCGACCGTGGCCTACGGCTTCGCCAACCACACGGCTCGCATGACGACCATCGTCGGGCGTTAGCAGCTTCGGTAGCTCATCCCTTGTGCGGCCAGGTTACATAGAAGGTCGCGCCCGCTCCGAGCTGCGACTCGACCCAGGCCCGCCCGCCTCGCCGCTCGACGATTTTTTTGACCACCGACAACCCGATTCCCGCGCCCTCGACTTTGTCGCGTGGCTGCAGCGCGCGAAACACCTCCCAAATCACTTCGTGAGACTCCGCGGCGATGCCGGGTCCATTATCGGTAACGGCGAACAGCCAAACCTGGCCTTGGTCCGTCGCCCGCACGCGCACATGAACGTCGTCCCGGCGCGCGTGTTTGATCGCATTTCCAATCAGGTTCAAGAACACTTGCTGTAGCGGCGCTCGCTCCGACCGTAACGCGGTCGGCATACCGGGCTCTATCTCGAGGCGCGCCTCGGCTGGCAAATTGAGGAGCTCGCGCGTCTCGGCGAGCAACAGATCCACATCCACGAGCTCGGTCTCTTCGGCCATCCGGCCGCTGCGGGCGTAGGCTAATATTCCGTCGATGAGCCCATTCATGCGCGAGACGCGAGCACCGAGAAGCTTGAGATTTTCGCGTGTCTGCGGGGCTGCGATGGCGTCCACCTCTTCGTGGATCCACTTGGCCAGGGTCGCAATTCCCCGCAGAGGCGCCTTGAGGTCGTGTGATGCGACATAGGCGAATTGATCGAGATCGGTGTTCGACCGCTCCAGGGCCAAGATCAGCCGCTCATGATCGAGGCGCGCAGTGACGGTTTCGGTGATATCGACGGCCACCGCCATCATGCCGTACACGTTGCCCTCGAGATCACGGATCGGCTCCAAGTTGAACTTGAAATAACAGTTTTCGATGTCGCCACCCGCGTGGCGAACCAGCGGCACGCGCACCTCGTTCGTGACGAACGGCTCGCCGGTCTGATACACGCGATCCAAAACTCCGGGCAGCGCGGTGGCGATCACTTCTGGAAACGCTTGTAGATAGGTCTTCCCGTCGAGCTGTCGCTCTTTGCCCACCATTTCGCGGAAGCGTGAATTGGCCAGCACAAACGTGTGCTCCGGGCCGGTCAAGACAGCGGTGGCGAGCGGGGCCTGCAACAGGAAGTTGTTGCGCTCGTTTTCGATGGCGGCGCGGATGCGAAACGCCTCGACGCGCGCCAGGGTCTGCGTGAGCTGCTCGCCAATCTGCAGTAAGTGTCCGCGATAGCGAGCGTCGAACGGCAGTCGCGGGTTGACACCGAAGACGACGAAGCCGCTCGCCCGCGCCCAAGGGCCGCCCAAGGGAACGACGAAAAGGTCGGAGCTCGTGCCCTCGTGCGTCTGCTCGGCAAGCGCCGCCCGATGTATCCCGCCGAAGCGCGGCTCTATCGGCTCTAGGGCAGCCGGCAATCCGACGGCTTTGCGCAGCTGTGCCGCGTGCTGGGGCCCGGCAAACGCATAGATCAGCGCAATCGGAATGTCGTCGACGTGGGCAGCGATGACCTGTGCTGCGCTATCGATCACCTCGACCGGCTGCGTGGCCGAGGCAGTCGCTTCGGCCAATGTTCGCAGCGCACGCGCACGCCGCTCTCCCAGTACGCGCGCAGTCGTTTCGGTGCATACGACGAGCGTGCCGCCGATCCGGCCATCATCGTCGAAGACGGGAGAGTATCCGTAGGTCCAGTAGACCTCCTCGATGCGCCCATTGCGAAAGATCGGAACGAGGTGGTCTTCGTTCCAGCTGGGACGTCCACGGAGCATGACATCTTCGATCTGCGGCCAGATAATCGACCAGATCTCTTGCCAGCAGTCGCGGCCCGCTTGTCCCATCGCCGCCGGGTGCTTGCCGACTCCGAAGCTCGGCACGTAGGCGTCATTGTAAATCTGGACCAGCTCCGGGCCCCGCCACAGAAACA
>JBBQIO010000397.1:0-4544 GCA_038325015.1 Polyangia bacterium | reverse complement strand
CGCGGCGTCGCCCTGTGGGTGAGGTGATCCAAAATCCCCCGCCGTGGCTTTTTTGTCGCTTTGCTTCGCGCGAGGTACGGTACGAAGACGGCCTACGGCCCTGCAGACGTTCGAGCACAGGTTCGACGAAAAGGGAGTCGCGAGCTTTCGCGCCCGAGCGTCAGGAAGGCGCCAAGGTCGGCTGGACGCCACCAAAATTCCGCGGAGGCCGGCGGCCGCTGCTCGCCAAGGCGAGGCGGCTACGGGAAGCTGAGCACTGAGACTGGCACATTCGACTCGGTCTCGACGTTGAACGTGCCGTCCTTCCCGTCGCCGAGCTGACCGCCGCCGTTCGAGCCCCAGCACTTGAGCGCGCCGGCCGGGAGGAGCGCGCACGTGGCGCCGCCGCTCGCTGCCAGCTGCGTGACGCCGGTCGTCAGACCGGTGACCTGGACGGGCGTCGGCTCGTAGTGGTCCGCGCCATTGCCGAGCTTGCCGCCTTGCGTACCGTCGCCCCAACACTTGGCGCTGCCGCTCACCACCGCGCAGCCATAGTGCTCACCGACGGCGATCGCCGTCGCGCCGCTGGTCAGGCCGGTAACCGCGACGGGGCTCTTCTGTTCGTTGCCGGCGCCGGTCGTGTTGTCGCCACACTCGCCGTGCTGATCGTATCCCCAGCACTTGACGGCGCCTGAGACGATGGCGCAGGTGAGCTCGTAGCCGGCGCTGATCGCCGTGACGCCGCTCGTGAGCCCGGTGACCTGCGTCGGCGTGGCCGTGTCCAAGTCGCCATTGTCGCCAATGCCGAGCTGCCCGTCGTAGTTTCCACCCCAGCACAGCGCCGCGCCGGCGCTGCTGATGATGCAGGTGTGGCCTTTGCCGCCGGCCGTGATGGCGGTGGCGCCGGCAATGCCGGGGACCGGAACTGGCGACACCGAGCTGGTGACCGCTCCGTCCGCGCCGATCTGCAGGTGCGTGTTGTCGCCCCAGCACTTGACGGTGCCGGTCGCGCTGAGCACGCACGTGTGCTCGAAGCCGCAGGCGATCGACTTGGCGTCAGTAATGCCGGTGACCGCGACGGGCACGGGCGAGTCGTTCACCGTACCGTCGCCCAGCTCGCCGCTCTCGTTCGCGCCCCAGCACTCGACGGCACCGGTCGCAAGAACGGCGCAGACGTGTGCGTCGCCCGCGGCGATGTCGACGACCCCCGAAGTCAGCCCGGTGACCTGAACCGGCGCATCGACCGGATCTGGGCTGTTGTTGATCGTGCCGTTGCCCACCTGCCCGTTGACCGGGTAGCCCCAGCACCGCACCGCGCCTGTGGAGGTCAGGGCGCAGGTCATAAGCGCGCCAGCCACCACCTTCGTCGCGACCGCCGTCGGGAGGGTCACGACGCCAGCGTCCGGAGTCGAGCCGATGTCGACGCCGACCGCCATGTCCCCGACCGCCATGTCCCCGACCGCCATGTCTCCGGCGTGGTGCGTGCTGCTCCCCCCGCAGCCGCTGAGGAGTCCCGCGGTTGCGAAGAGAAGGGTGGCTACGACAACTGCAGATCGCGAGACAGTCACCATGGAGCCTCCGTCAAACAGGGGGTTCGTGTGCTCCGCAGCCGCAGAGCGCACCCGCCGCACAGTACCACGCTTTTGCCGTCGCGAGAGCTCAGGCCGTGATTAGGTCGTGTGAAGCGCCAGCAGCGCATGGGCGGTGACGTCGCCGCGCAAGAGCGGCGTGATGGGTGTCGCGACAAATGCACCGGTGCACAGCGCGGGGTCGAGTGCAGCAGGAATGCTCTGTGCGGTCAGTGGCCAGCACCGTAAGAATGCGCGCCCACGTTCGCACGCAGCGTGGGCTTGGCGGCTGCGCACGGGGGTCAATGCTTCAATGGTCAGTGCGGTCAGCGCGATCTCGGGCATGGCCGAGCCACCGACGTTCGCCGGCAGCCTCCCGGGTGTGGCCCCCGGAGCGGCAGGGCCTCGACCAGCGCCGGCCCGACCCGTGCGAGCAGGGAGCGATGTCGCGCGCCAGTGCCGCCAGCGCGGTCCACGGGGCAAACGGCTGCCGCGTTAGATCGTGCACACAGGCGCGGAATAGCGATTCCGGCGCCTCTGCACCCAGGACGCGCTCTTGCGCTTTTTCTTGGGGCTGGCGCCGGTCTTCATGCACAGGTCTCCAGGCAAAAAAATGAAAGGTGACGATATGCGACCTACGCCCGGAGTGAAGCGATCCGGCGTACGTGCGCACCCTCCAGCGTGTTTAGCGTCGGTCGGTGATGCCGTTGACGCGGTCCGCCTCGCGCTGCACGATGGCACCGAACTCGGCGGCCTTTTGCGGATTGAACTTCGGGTTGGGCTGGCCGAGGATCGTCGAGCCGCCGACCTGCGGCGTCCAGTAGCCCTCGCACTCCAGCCACAGCGTGTAGGGCATCTGATTTTCGGCCAGCACGATCATGAAATGCAGCTTCTGTCCGTCGGGTCCCTTGCGGTTGGCCATTTCGGCGTGCACCTTGCCGTAGACTTCGAGCGTGCATGGCTCCTTGCCGCCGCGCGCTTTAGCCTGCGCGGCTTGATAGAGCGGCATGAAGGCGATCGCGGTTTTGCCCATATCCTTGGGGTCGCTCATCTGGGCCGTGTAGCCGCTCTTGGAGGCGCGCCAGTCGTCGGCGCTGACGCCGTGCTCGGCTGCAATGGCCACCTCCTTGGCTTCGTCACCGCCGGTCTCGGCCATCAATGCACACAGCTCTGCGTAGGTCTCGATTGCGATCATGGGCTCTCCTTTGTTGTGATGCGATGCGATGCGATGGTTCGGGGGACGCCGCCTCCTGCGCCAGATTCATGACGAGACTCCCAAGCACCTCGCGCTGCACCTAAAATCCTCGACAACTGCAGTACTCACAAGACACCTGAGATCGCGGCATGGCTCGCGACCCATTCGCGATTCGTTCTGCACTTCACGCCGACCAGCGCATCATGGCTCAACGCTGTCGAGAGTTGGTTCTCGCAACTCAAGCGGCGCTCCGTTCGCCGCGGCATTTTCACCAGTGTCACCGCGTTCCGCGATGAGCTCAAACGGTTTAGTGCGGCGCACAACAAATATTCGGCGAAACCGTTCGTGTGGCGCAAGCCAGCCGACGTGATCCTCGGTTCAATCGAGCGCGCCAAAGCAAGTCTTCAAGATCTACAGAATTAACCGGACAGCACGCTAGCCATCGAGCGAACTCGCATATTGTCAGCCGCAAATATCTGCTCGGCCAACGCCATCGACTGCCGCTTCGGCGCCCGAATCAACCGACCTCCTTCGCGTCGCGCTCATTCTTCTGGCCGTCGCCGGCATGTGGCTGCACTGCTGGCGCTTCCGCGGCGAGGGGTATTCGAATTTTGGGAGCCGCGCTCCCGGCGTCGTGGTGGTCGTCGCTTTCACCGGCCGTCGACCGGGTCTGCTTTCGCGTTGCGGGTGGACGCAGCGCCCAGGGCGTCGTCCTCGAGGTCGAAGGCGTGCCGGTGCTCTCCGCGCGCGGCCAAGGCGATGACCGATTGCGCGATCAGTGTTGGGACATCACGCCGTATCACGGCCGCCCCGCCGGGGTCGTGCTCTTGGACCGCAGCGGGAGCGAGCACATCGTGTTCGACGATCTCGAGTGCACCAGTGCGGGGCGCCTCATCCCGTGTTCATGAGCCGGGTGAATCAGATGAATCAGATGAATCAGATCCACGTGGGTCGGGCGACATAGGAGACGACCCCGAGGAGTCGTGCTTCTGTCGATCCGGTCGATCTGATCCATCTGATCCATCCGATCCGGTCAGCCTTAGGTAGGTCCGTTGACGATTGCCGGCGGGACCAAGAAGAACACCTGCCGCGGCGTTCCCAGGTTGACCGTCGTCGTCGCGCCCCCGACGGTGCTCTCGCCGACCACCTGCAACACGGCGCGGAATACCTGCGGCGCGCTCGTCGCCGCCACCCGGGTGTTGGTCTTGGGCACGACATCGAAGCAAATGTGCAGGCCGCCGTGGATGCCGTCGAACGTGTCGGGAATGCCATCGCTCGGCCGGCCGCTGGCGATGGGCAGCGCGTGCGGCCCGACATAGTTGTCGCCCAGCTGGCTCGGATTGACCACCACACACATCGCCGCCGCGCCGCTGCCCGAGACGTTGGGAATCAGCGAGTCGATGAAGTCGTCGACCGCGCCGGGATCGACGTCCGAGGCTACGACATGCACGTTGAACGACAGGCCATTGGCCAGCGCAACGATGCCGTTGGTGACCGCGTTGGAGACCCCCGAGCCGTTGCCGTCGTTGTACTGGAACGCCAGCGGGCACTTGCCATTGACATCCGTCGGCACGCCGACGCCGCCGACGCCGGTGCAGCATTGCGTCGCGCAGCAGGTCGTGGCGCTGCAGACGGTGCTGCGACCTGCGCCGAAATCCGCCGGCGTGACTACTGCACCGGTGTCGTACGCCGTATCGGTCATGCGCGTGGTCGAGTCGCTGGTCGGGCTCGTCGCGTTGGTCGCCGCGATGCCGATGACGTGCGCGCCCAGCGCACGCAGCTGGTGAATCGCGGCCTCGCGA
>JBBQIO010000396.1:0-4544 GCA_038325015.1 Polyangia bacterium | reverse complement strand
AGGATGCCGGCCTGCCCGAGCACGCGCGCGCTCTCCGCCAGGGTCGAATTGAGGGCACCCGCTTTGAGATCCTCGACGGTCAATGGATCGCACGAGGCGCTGAGGTCGGTGACCAAGAAGCGGAGCGGCAGGCGACCGTGGGTCACCGGAAGCTGACTGCTCTTCACCGATGCGACGACCCGCGCGTCGTCCGGCGAGACGACGAAGTGGTACGTGCCGGCGCGGAGCGGCAGGTGCGGGCCGAGCGGCAAACGCAACGTCGAGCCACCCGCGAGCGGCCGGTAGCGCAACGCCGCAGCATAATAGGCGGCGCCGTCGGCGGGCGCGCGATAGACGATCGAGCCGTCCGGATCGGTGAGGGTCACGATGCCGGCCACCGTCAGCAGATCGTTGGACGACGGCGGCTGCACGTCGAGAGCGAATGACAGCGCGTCGGCCGGTACCTCGAACTGACCCTGCACGTCGAACGAGACGGTCGTCGCATCGGGCACCGGCAGGTCACGCGTTGTGCATCCGAAATGCACGACATTCACGAGCAGCACCGATGTTAATATCGCAAAATGGCACCGCCTGGCCGACGAGCGCTGCTGCTGATGGCGCTGTGCACGTTGCTGCAAATGGCTCGCGCCGGCGCCGCCGAGCCAGATCCGAGCAGCGATCCGCGCGACTACGCGATTGGCGCCCGGTTCCGGGGGATCTTCTTGCCGCGCTCGTTGCTCAGCTCGTTTTTGACTGCATCGACGTCGCTGGCCAGCGCGTCTCTGGGCATCGAATTCGTCTATCGGCATCGCACCTACGACGTCGTCACGTCGCTCGATTTGGCCTTCGTCTCGCTGCCCGACGGCAATTTTCTCGCCGAGGGGCACGACGCCGCGATGGACACCCACTACGCGCAGTTTCACAACCTCAGCTTTCTCTCGGCCGACGTGTCGATCATCGGCCACTATGCGCCGCTGCGCTGGCTCGAGCTGCGTTACGGCGGTGGCGTCGGATTGGGCGTGGTGCTCGGAGATGTGCTCCTGACCAACGACGGCGGGCAGTGCACCAAACAGAACGCCGGCAACATTCATCAATGCTATCCGATCAGCCCGACGCTGGGGCCGATCCTCCTCGGGCAGTCGTCGAGCGAGGCCGAGCTCAAGGCCACTCAGGCCGCGGGCCAGCTCGACACGGCGGCAAATCCGCACCGCCACGTGACGGGCGACAAGCCGCCGGTAGGTCCAGTCTTGAATGTCCTCGTTGGCCTCGATTTTCGCGTGCAGCGACGGCTGACGCTTGGCATCGAGGGCGGATTTCGCGACGCGCTGTTCATCGGCGCCATGCTGCACGCGTGGTTTTGAGGACCTAACCGGGCTCAACGGCGCAGCTTGCGCACGTCGCCGATGCGCAGCGTGACCTTGGCGGCGTCGAAATGCTCAGCCAAGGGGATGGTGAATTTGCGACTTTGGCCGGTCAGCTCCTTCCAACCCTGCGCATCGATCTGGCCATGCTCCGACAGAAACGCAGTCAGTTTTACGCGCAGCTCGGCCACGGCGTCGGCGTCGAAGAGATGCTCTTGGATGCGCACCAACCGTCCGCCGCGCACGAGCAAATCGAGCGCGGTGACCACGCTCGCGAGCGGCGCACTCAGGAGCTGCGCGCATTCGGCAGGTCGTGGCGGGGCCAGAGCAGCACGGCGATACTCGACCGCCACGCGCTCGGCCAGCGGCACGACCGTCGCCGCAGCCGTGCTCACGTCGTGACCCGACAAACGCACGGCCTCGCGCTCGACCAGCGCACGGTTGTCTTTGGCCAACCTTTCCAGCACGGCCTGGTAGAGGCGCGAGTCCTCGGTCACCTTTTCGCGCAGCTGCTCACGCGGCATGGCTGGCAACAGCGGATGAGCGGCGTGAAACGCGGCCAGCGCGGCGGCGCCTTTTTCGACCAGCTCCGCCAGGGCATTGGTGGCGATCAGCCCGTCTCGTTCGCTCTTGTCGAAGCGGATCAGCGTGCGCTCGGAGAGGAGCTGCTGGATGGCTGCATCGATCGAGCGCGCCGGCTCGGACAACCGCTGCCCAAGCGCGTGACGCACAAGGCCGCGTGTGCCGGCGCGCTCGACCTCGAGTCGAACGCGAGTCGACAGATCGCCGGCCTCGACTTGGCAGAGCGTGGCCACCAGCGACGGGGTTCCATGACGGCTTCGCGCGCTCAGGACGCGTAGCACGCGACCGCCGCCAAGCGTCGCGCCGTGATTTTGCTGCACTGCAAAACCGCGCAGGATAAAGCGATCGTTGGGCAAGAGCAGCTGTGGATGATCGAGATGAAGCTGCGCCAGGGCCTCGCCGCCAGGCGGCACGGAAGCGGCGTCGAGCAGGCTCAGTGTCGCTTCTGTCTGCGCGCAGCCGGCCAGGAACAAGAGGCGGGTGCGCCGCTTCAACGGACCGCGGCTCGACGGCAAATAGCGGACGCGCACGTCGACGATGCGACTCGGGATGAGCGCGTTGGGGCGCGTGAGCGTCTGGCCGCGCGCCAGCGTCTCCTTGGGAAGCGACAGGTTGACCGCCGTGCGCTGGCCGGCACGACACACCTCGACCGCGGCGCCGTGCATGTGCAGCCCGCGCACCTTGGCCGAAAGCGGATTCGCCGATGGCAGTGCGACCACTTCATCGCCGAGCGAAATCGTCCCGCTGGCCAGCGTGCCAGTGACCACCGTACCGAAACCATGCAGCGTAAACACCCGATCGAGCGGCAAGCGCAGCACGCCATCGGGGTCGCGCCCGCGAACCGAAGCCAGCTCGTGGGCGATGGCCTGTTTGAGCGCGTCGATGCCCTCGCCGCTCTTGGCTGAGCAGGCGACGATGGGAGCGCTCGCCGCGAACGAACCGCGCAGCCCTTCGGCGACCTCCGCCATCGCCAGCTCCCGCAGCTCGCCGTCGACCGCGTCGCATTTGGTCAGCGCAACCACGGCGCGCTCGATGCCCAGGAGCGCGCAGATGTCGAGGTGCTCGCGCGTCTGCGGCATCATGCCCTCGTCGGCGGCGATGACCAACAGCACCAGGTCGAAGCCGATCGCCCCGGCTATCATCGTGCGCACGAGACGCTCGTGGCCCGGAACGTCGACGACGCCGACGCTCTCGCCCGAGGGCAACGTCAAATGCGCGAAGCCGAGCTCGATGGTGATGCCGCGCGCCTTTTCTTCCGGCAACCGGTCGGTGTCGATGCCGGTCAGCGCGAGGCAAAGCGCAGTCTTGCCATGATCGACATGGCCGGCGGTGCCAATGACTCGCCCGACCGCCATGGCGGTTACGGCGCGAGCGGGGCGCTGGCGGAAATGCGAAAGAGCTGCGCGTCGCTGCGAATCTCACCGTCGAGCGTCGTCATCTGCGCGATGAGCTGCGCCAGATCCGGGTTGCCGGTGACGTCGAGCTGCGCCAAAAAGCGTTTGTCGAGATGCGCGCTGAAGATCGGCGGATTGACCAGCGCGCTGCTCGTGCCGCGATAGAGATTCATCAGCGCGGCCTCCGATGACCCGACGCTCACGAGAAAAGTCCCGTCGCTGCGCGGCTCGATGGCCGCTCCCAGGGCGCCGAGCGGCGAGCTCGCGTCCATGGCGTAGTAGGTCGTCGGCCGCGTTCCGAGCGTGCGCGGCGTCCCCTTTACGCCGAGCAGCGCGGCCAGCCCTTCGATGAGCGGCTTTTGAGCGCCGTCCGTAAAGGCGATCGAGACCGCGGCCTGCGAGCCTTTTGTGTCGGCCACGCCAACTACGATCGTACGCAGCGAGCCGACCAGGCCGAGCATCGGCGCCAACGGTCCGAGCTGCTGCTGCAGCGCCGTCGACGAGATCTGAGATACGCCGGATGCCGCCAGGTTTGGCCAGCCCCGCAGCGCGATGGCCAGCGCCGAAATGTCCTCGCAGCGGCTGGTGAACTCGCGCAGCTTGTCGGTGGTCGCGTAGATGCCGTCGTGCGGCAGGCCTGTGAACGGCTGCAGCGACGCGGCGAACAGCGTCAGCACCAACGGCATCGACTGACCGAGCGCACGCAGATCGATTCCGGTGTCGCCCACCGGCGCAAAATGAAGGGCAATCGGCCCGTCGCTCCGGCCCCAGCCGAGCGCCATCTCCACCCTGGTCGGACGGGTGACGACGGCCAGGGCCGCGTCGTCGAACGTGGTCGGCGCGCGCTTCCAGTCGGCCAGACAGCTCTTGAGCGCCTTGGCGCGATCGGCGCGCAGCTTGTTGCGCTGCTGAGCCGGAAGCTTGATCATGTCGTCCTGCGCTTTGGCGCGATTGAGCGCTTCCATCACGTCGCCGGCCCGACGTCCGTCGGCGTACAGCGTCAGCGGCGCGTCGGGCGCAAACATGCGCCGCGCGCCCTCTTGCGTCGAGAACGGACGCGTCACGGTCATCGGCCAGCGTTGCGCAATCGACAGCGAGGTCGGCGGCTTGTCGTTCCAGGTGTCGACGATGTCGACCAGGCCGATGGTGCCGTCAATGCGGACAATGCCGACCGCGCTGTCGGGCAGCGGCGTCGAGGCCAGGACGCCGAGCTTGCCCTCCGCCGATT
>JBBQIO010000395.1:0-4556 GCA_038325015.1 Polyangia bacterium | reverse complement strand
GTCAATACAGTAGGAACCGAGGCTGAAGCCTGTGTCGGCGAAGATGTTAGCTACGTGGGCGTGACCGCGGTAACGGTCGATATCGATCCGTCGATCCCGACGACCGACCCGACCCTCACGCCGTTGCCGACGCTCAACACCGACCGGCCTCCCGAAGCCACCCCTTTCGTATAATGACCTTGGCCTAGATTAGTTTCGCTCGCCGCGATTCATCTATTTTGACCAGCGCGACGGGCAAGCGACGAACCATGCTTCGATACCGACCTAGCTTATTTACAGCGACGGTTTTCCTCGGCGGGCTCCTGCTCGCGGGGGCGGCGCGCGCCGACGGACCGGGGTTCGCGCTGGGGGATCGGCTGCTGCTGCACCTCGGGATCGGCGTCGAGTTCATGTACGACTCGAACGTCTTTTACGAGTCCAGCCATCCGCACCAGGCGGCCCTGATGCTGCTGACGCCGAACATCGCGCTGGCGACGCGGGCAGCGCGCGACGGCGCGGCGGAGCTGGTCGATTTCCGCTTCAGCGCCGGGCTCAACTACGCCGAGTACCTGACGTCCGACACTACGCTGTCGCGCCATCGCCAGTTTGGCGTCAACGCGGGCGGATCGGTGACGCTCTTTCCGCACGGTAACCTCAGGCTGACGCTGTTCGACTCCTACTCGCGAACCACCGAGCCGCCGTACACCGCGCTGCCCTACAACCTCGACCGCGACGTGAACCAGCTCGGCCTGCGCATCCACTGGGGTCCGGGCGGTGGTCGCCTGACACTCGACTTTACGTACGCGTTCGGCCTGGATTTTTGGGAAGAGTCGCAGCTCAAAGATTTCGACAATTTTTATCATCTGCTTTCGCTGCGAGCCGCCTGGCGCTTCTTGCCCAAGACCTCGGCCTATATCGAGGTCGATGAGGCGATCTACCAGTATCAGCAGCACGATAATTTCAATCATCCCGATTCGTTTCCGTTCCACGTCGAGGCTGGCCTACAGGGCCTGATTACGTCGAAGCTCACGCTCAACGCGAACGCCGGCTAAGCCAACGGGATCTACGAGTCGGGGCCGAGCCCGAACACCGGCTTCGGCGGTCTGTCCATCGTGTGGCAGCCGACGTCGTTCTCGACCGGGTCGCTTGGCTATCGCCACGACTTTGTCAACTCGTTGTTGGGCTCGTACTACGACGTCGACGCTGTGTTCATCGGATGGGGCCAGCATTTTTGGCGCCTCAACGTGTTGGCGCGTCTGGAGTATCAGAACCAGCGCTTCCAGGGCGTCACCGCCGCAACCGCGGTGGTCCCCACCGATCGCACCGACAATCTGCTGCTGTTCAACACGCGCATCGAGCTGCCCATCCGTCCCTGGCTAACGCCGGCCATCGGCTACGACCTGGCGTACAACAACTCCAACGCGTCGCTGCAACTAGGGCCGGCCGGCGTCGTCCCCGTCGACTACACGAAGCATCAGGTATGGGCGCGGTTAACGATTTTATACTGAAATCGGTGCGACACGAGCTGCGCGTCCTAGTGCTCGGCTTGGTGATCGCCGGCTGCGGAACGCAGAGCCGCACGATCCAGGAGACGCCGGTTCCGGTTCCCACCGCCGACACAGCGCTCGGCGTCGGCGACACATTCGACGTGCGGATCTACGGCGAGCCCGACCTGAGCGGCACCTATCGCGTCGGCGCCGACGGCGGCTTCAGCTTTCCGCTCGTTGGCGCGGTCCAGGTGGTCGGCCTCGAGCCGCAGGCGGTCGCCAAGGTGATCGCCGAACGGTTGCGGCAGGGCATTTTGCGCGACCCGCAGGTGTCCGTGCTGGTCCGCGAGCAGACGTCCAAGAAGATTTACGTCCTCGGTCAGGTGAGCAAGCCTGGAACCTTCGGCTGCACACCGTCGATGAATGTCCTGGAGGCGATTACCGCCGCGGGCGGCTTCACGAACCTCGCGGCCAAGAACGACACCACGATCACGCGCAGCGAGCAGGGATCGAAGACGGTGTTCAAGGTGCCGGTCGCCGAGATCGGCGAGGGGCGCGCGCGCAACGTGTACATCCGCCCGGGCGATATCATCAATGTGCCGGAGCGGCTTTTTTAGCGGGTTGAACGGCCAAGTGGGTCAGGGCGGTCAGCTCGGTCTCTTCGACCGGAAGACGCAGTGATGATGTGAACGGGCGGGCGGCGACGTGGGTGTTATGTGCATTGGTGGTAGCCGCACCGCTGGCCATCGGCGGCGTTCACCCGACGGTGCAGGTCGCGCTCTGCGCGCTGATCGCACTGTGGGCCAGCGTCGAGCTCGGTTTCAATCGGCGCGGCTACAGGGCCTCGCCCTTCTTGTGGCCAGCACTCGTGGCGTGCAGCTACACTGCGCTGCAGCTCCTGCCGTTGCCGGGTGCGGTGGTGCGCGTTTTATCACCGGCGGCCTTTTTACTGCGCGACCAGCAGGGCACGCACTGGATGCCGTTGACGCTCGACGTGCCGGCGACCGTCCTGGCGCTGATGCGCATGCTCGGGCTGACGATGATCTTGTCGGTCGGTGGATACGTGCTCCGCACCGGTGGTCGCGCCCGCGCGGTGATGTGGACCGTGGCCGGCCTGGGCGCCGGGCTGAGCGTGTTGACGTTCGGTCAGCGAATTTACGGCAGCCACACCATTCTCGGATTTTATCAGCCGCGCTCACTGCCGGGCTCGGGCGTATTTGGCACGTTCGTCAGCGGCAATCACTGCGCATCGGTCGGTGCGCTGGGCGCGCTCGCGGCCGCCGGACTCGCTTTGGAGTCGGAGCACGGCAAGCGCTTCTTCGCGCTGGTGTGCGCGGCGCTGTCGTCGATCTTGGTCCTGTTCACGATGTCGCGCGCCGGTGCCTTCGGCCTCGGCGTCGGCGGCTTTGCGCTGGCCACCGTGCTCCTGTCGCGCCGCTACGGACGCGCCACTGGCGTCCTCTCCGCCATCGTCCTGTTGGGCGCAGCCACTTCGGCGGCGCTCTGGATGAGCGATGGGCTGCGTGGCCGCCTCGCCGACCCAACGCACACGCTGACGGAAAATCAAAAGACGCGCGGCTGGCGCGACGCGATCACGCTCGGTGACGCGTACCTCGTGACCGGCGTTGGTCGAGGAGCGTTCGAAGCGCCGATGGAGGCCTTCCGCAGCGACGATGAGGGCGTGCGGCTGGTCTATCCCGAGAATATTTTGCTGCAACGCAGCACGGAGTGGGGTGTGCCCATTGTCCTCGTGCTGCTAGTGCTGATCGGACTCGCGCTGCGACGGGCTGGGCCGCTCTTAAAAAGCGCCGATGCTGTGGCGCTGGCCGCCGCGGCCGGCGTGCTCGCGGTCGTGACCCATGAGCTTGCCGACTTCGGGCTCGAAATGATGGGGGTCGCGGTGCCGACCGCGGTGCTGCTGGCGCTGGTCGTGGCGCGAACCTTCGGGCGTCAAGGACTGCTGGTCGAGCTGCGCCCCGCCGCCTCGGTCGGGCTCTTGATCGCGCTCATGACCGTGTCGCTCGGCGGTGCGTGGGCGGCGCGTCACACGCTCGACGCCGACTATCGAATGGCGCGTGAGGCAGCGGCGCACGGACAGTCACTGCCGTCGATCTTGCCGGAGCTCATGGCGCGCCACCCGGCGTCGGGCGAGCTTGCGCTCCTCGCCGCGCTCGACGATCTGCGGCGCCACGATCCGGCCACGTTGCGCGCGCTCAACCACGCGCTCGTGTTGCACCCCGCGGATTGGGAGGCGCATGCACTGACTGGCCGCGCGCTCGTCGAGCTGCACCGTCCGGCGCAGGCCGCCATCGAGTACCGCGAGGCGATCGAGCACGGCATGACGCCGAACACCGCCGAGCTGTACCATCTCCTGGGCGAGCACATCGTCGACGCGGCGCCGCAGCGTCCCAAAGAGTTGGAGCAGCTGGCCCGCGACCTGGTCAACGCAGGCGTCGTACCCGCAGCCGATCGCGCCAGTCAGCGCGCGGTCGAGCTCTCGGGCGGAACGGCCGCCGCCAGGAGCGCGCGCCTGGAGCTGGCGATTCGGACCCGCCGCCCGGCCCTCGTGCGCAGCGCAGTCGACATGCTGCTCGACGGGACCAGCGGGGTCGACGACTACCTGTGCTCGGTGCGGGCGCTGGCCGACGTCGGCGACGCGGTGCGCGCCGACGCCACTTTGCGAACCGGTCAAGAGCGCCATCCGGATGCCGAGCCGCTGCGCCTGCTCGCGGTCCAGATCCACCTCGAGCGCGGCGATCTGACTGGCGCACGTGCGCTGTTGAGCACCGGTCCGCCGGCGGGCGCGGCAGTCACTTTGGCGGATCGTCAGCACGCCGAGGAGCTGTCCGCCAGCATCGCCGACCGCTCCGGCGACATCGAGACCGCGATCCTGGCGCGCGCCCGCGCCCGCGCGATTGCGCATCAACGGGGCCTACCCGACTCCGCCGTTAAGTAATCACTTTTAACGACAGTGTGGTCCGGGGACCTTTCCCGGTGTCAGCGTCTCGGCGTGGAAGCCGGCGTCGTGGAGCAGTGAAAACTCTTCGAGCGCCGTATTGAACCACCAACTCAAGCGGCGCTGCGGTCCCT
>JBBQIO010000394.1:0-4558 GCA_038325015.1 Polyangia bacterium | reverse complement strand
CTCCACGTCATCGCTGAGCTCGTGGTAGGCCAACACCGTCAGACGCGGATAGTCGGTCGCGACCAGGCGCCGCACGTAGGGGCGCAGCTCGCCGTGCGTCAAGAGCACTGCGCTCCCGTGCGTGCGCACGGTCTGTCCGATGGAGTGCAGTAAGGATTCACTCAGCTCTGGCTCGAGCAACAGCTTGAGCCCGGCCGGCGTCGAGCGCAGTCCGCCGCGCACCGCCTCCTCCGCGTTGGCGTCGAGGACCATCGCCGACAAGCGGCGCTTGGGCGCGAACCGATGAGTGATCTGCCGACGCAGCGCCGCGCGCACCTCTTCGACCATTGGTCCGACGGCCGGCCCCTCCGTTCGACCTTCGCGATGCGGCGCGCGGCGGGCGAACGATTCGAGGACGTCGCGCAAATCGGCCACCGACAACCCCTCGGACAGAAGCCGTCGCAGCACCTCGGTGAGCAGCGGCGCATCGATGCGGCTCGGCACCACGTCGCGTACCAAATGGGGATAGCGTCGCGCGTTGGACTCGAGCAGCGCCTGCGTCTCGTCGACGCCGACCAGCTCCGCGGCATGCACGCGCAAGAGCGACTCCAACCGCTCGGCGATGCAGCCGACGCCGTCGAGGAGAATCAGACCCAGCGCCGACAGGCGCGGCGCCTGCGACAGCGGCACCCAGCTGGCGGGCAGCTCGGTGCCGGGATGCTGCGCCGGTTCGATGTCGAGCCGCACGATCGTGCTCGGCAAGCGGTCCGGCGGGGCCTCGCACAGGAGGCGCCCGTCGGGGATGGTGCCGCCGCCGAGCGGAACGCCGCGCAGATCGAGCCGATAGCCACGCAGTGGTACATCACTATCGACGCGCAGCTGGACCGCCGGGATGACCAGCCCGAGATCGTCGGCCAGCCGGCGTGCTCGTTGATCGAGGGCCGAGCGCAGTGCCGGCGCCAGCGAGGCCAGCTCCGGGTTGAGCGCGATCTCCAGCACCGGGCGCAGCAGCGGCGTCGTTGCGGTAACCACATCGCTCGTCGACCCGCGGCGTCGCTGCACCGAGGCCGCCCCAAGGCCGGCGGCGACCGCAGCAAAAGGCCAAAACGGCATCCCGGGCGCCAACGCCAAGATCGCGGTCAACCCGGCGGTGACTGCCAACGCATCTGGCGCGCCGAGGCGCAACAGGCCCTGACCGACCGACGCATCGGCTGCCGCAGCGCGAGTTACCACCAACCCCGCCGCGGTCGACAGGAGCAGCGCCGGCAGCTGCGAAACCAGTGCATCACCAATGGACAAGAGCGTGTACAGCCGCGCCGCCTGACCGAAGGACAGCCCATGCTCGCCCATCCCCACGCCCAAGCCACCGACGAGGGCGACTGCGACGATCAGCAGGCTGGCGATGGCGTCGCCCTTGATGAAGCGCATGGCGCCGTCGAGCGAGCCATAGAGCTGCGCCTCGCGCGAAAGCTTGGTGCGGCGCTCCTCCGCGGTCACGCCGTCAAGCGCGCCAGCTCGCAGATCGGCGTCGATTGCGAGCTGCGCACCGGGCATCGCGTCGAGCGCGAAGCGCGCCGCCACCTCGGCAACCCGCTCGGCCCCCTTTACGATCACGATGTACTGGACAATGGTCAGGACCAAAAAGATCGCAAAGCCGATGACGTAATCTCCGCGCACCACCACTGCACCGAAGGCATGGATCACTCGACCGGCGTCGCCGCGCGACAAGATGAGCCGCACGGTCGACACGTTGAGCGCCAAGCGAAATAGCGTTGTCAGCACCAGCAGCGACGGCAAAACCGTGAGATCGACGAGCTTGGCACCGCCCAGCACGCTGGCCAAGACGACCGCCGAGAGCGCCAGATTGGCGGCCAGCAAGAGGTCCAGCACCTGCGTCGGCAAGGGCACGATCAACAGCGTGACCAGCGCCGCGACCAAGACCCCGGCCGCCACCGTGCGCACCAGCGCGTCGCTCCCCGAAGGGGACGGAGAGGTCGAAGATTGGCGATCTGCGACGGTCGCTTTCATACTCATCTGAGACAATGATTTCGCGCTGCGGCGGCCAGTGTCAATAAACCCGCTGAAAGCGGCTCGCCCGCCCATCGCATGATACGATTACGAGCAAGGATGATTCATGGCGCGTGAGTCGGAGCCCCTCGAGAATCTGAAGAAGTATCGCAAGACCGGGCTCGAACACTTTCTCAAGTACGTTCGCGAGCTGCCGGTCATCCCACCAAAAAAGATCTTCGCCAAGCTCGAAGAGGCCGGCTATCGCGGTCAGCCCGAAGCGCGTCGCGCACTGTCGCTGATGGCCTACCGCCACGTACGGCGCATCAAACGCATCCACCTCGAGGGCGCCAAGCGCGAACAGGTGATGCCCAAGGCAAACGTCCTGTGCATTGGGCCGACCGGCTGCGGCAAGACCCACCTGGTCGAGCTGCTGTTTCAAAATCTCTTGCGTTTGCCGACGGTGATCGTCGACATCACGACCTATTCCGAGACCGGATACGTCGGCCAGGATCCAAACACGATCATCACGCGCCTCTTGCACGCGGCCGACGACAACCCGCTCTTGGCGTCGATCGGGATCATCTGTCTGGACGAGTTCGACAAGATTGCCAGCGGCCAGAACAACGCGATCTTCGCCGGCGCCGGCACCACCAAAGACGTCACCGGCATGGGCGTGCAGCGCGAGCTCCTCAAGATGCTCGAGGCCGGCGAGGTGGTGGTTCCGCTCGAGCTGACGCACTCGACGTACGGCGACCACCTGGTCATGTCCACCGCCGACATTGCCTTCATCGCGGCGGGCGCTTTTTCGGGATTTCAGGAGCTCGCCCGGCGGCGCGGCGCGGTCGATCGCATCGGCTTTGGCCGCAGCAAAAAATCCAGCACCGATGTTGCGCTGACCGGCACCGTCGGCACGACGCCCGCCGATCGCATTGCGGTCAGCCTGACCACCGAAGAGGTGGAGAACATCGGCAACTTCCAGGCGTACGGCTTTTTGCCCGAGCTGATGGCGCGCTTCACGCGCATCGTGCCGTTCGCCGCGCTCGACCGGGCGACGCTCAAGGACATCTTGCGCGGTAACGTCATCGATCGGCTGACGCGCGAATTCGAAGACGAAGGCTTTCGCCTCAACGTCACCGAAGAGGCGCTCGACTTTGTCGTCGGCGAGAGCCTCCGGCGGGAGGCCGGGGCGCGTGGTCTGGCGGCAATCTTGACGCGCTATCTGGAGGACGCCGCGTTCGACACCTTCGCCGAGCACCCCGGCTGCGAGGTGCGCCTCGACCTGGTCGACGACGATCTGGCGGTCACCCTGGTTTGACACTGCTCAAAGCGGCTGCGGTTGACACTCGGCGCTTCTCGACTAAAGTGCCCCCTTTCCAAGCCGTACAAAAGGGAGCTCCGATGGCCGATTCCGAGAAGACCGAAGAACCCGTCGCCGCCGCCGACAAGGCCCAGGCCTGCAGCGTCGCTGATTGCAAGCGCCCCTACCGCGCCAAGGGCTACTGCGTGACCCACTACAAGCTGTGGCGTCGCGGCGAGGTCGAAGGGCACAAAGCGCGCTACAAGATTTGCTCGAAGGAAGCGTGCCGCAAACCGGCGCTCACGTTTGGACTATGCGCCGAGCACGGCCCGCAGCCGAAGGCCGCGGGGGAGACCGCTTCGGCCTAGTTCGTCTCACGGGCATGAGCCCCACTCCTCTTCTTCTCCTGGTTCCCTGATGGATCGCATTGTCATTGAAGGCGGCGAACGCTTGCGCGGCACCGTGCGCACGAGCGGCGCCAAGAACGCCGCGCTGCCCATCTTAGCCAGCACGCTTCTGTCGCGCGGTCGCACGACTTTACGCAACGTGCCCAAGCTCAACGACGTCACGACCATGGCCAAGCTCCTTCGGCTGATGGGCGCGAGCGTCGAGCCGGCGGACCGCTCCGGTCACGCGTTCGCGATCACCAGCGACGGCATCTCGTCGTTCGATGCGCCGTACGAGCTGGTCAAGACGATGCGCGCCTCGGTGCTGGTGCTCGGTCCGCTCTTGGCGCGATTCGGCCAGGCGCGAGTGTCGCTGCCCGGAGGCTGCGCCATTGGCGCGCGGCCGGTCGACCAGCACCTAAAGGGGCTGGAGGCGATGGGCGCCAAGATCGTCCTCGAGCACGGCAACGTGATGGCGCGCGCTAAGCGGCTGATCGGGGCGCACATCGTGTGCGACATCCCGACCGTCACCGGGACCGAGAATCTGATGATGGCGGCGACTCTGGCCAAAGGCCGGACGACCCTCGAGAACGCGGCGCGCGAACCCGAGGTCGAGGAGCTGGGGCGCGTGCTCAACAAAATGGGCGCGCAGGTGCAGGGTGCCGGTACCAGCGTCGTGACCATCGACGGGGTCGACGAGCTGTCGGCGATCGATCATGCGATCTTGCCGGACCGAATCGAGGCCGGGACCTTCTTGGTCGCCGCGGCACTGACGCGGGGTGATGTCCTGGTCGAGGGCTGCATCCCGGAGCATCTCGATGCGGTGATCGCCAAGCTGCGCTCGGCCGGGGCCGAGATCGTGGCCGAGGAAAACGGCCTGCGTGTG
>JBBQIO010000393.1:0-4563 GCA_038325015.1 Polyangia bacterium | reverse complement strand
AAGACCTTGGGGTTGTTGCACACCGAGCTCGCCGAGGCGTTCGAGCGCACGCTCGAGACGGCACACCGATCGCACGCGGTGGTGGCCACTGCCGTACACGCGGCGACGGCGACGCCGACAGCGGCGCCGACGCCGAGTCCGGTCGACGAGACCGGCGACGATACCGCCCCGCAAAAGCCGGCCGAGCGCGTGCCCGCAGCGGCCGAGGCGAGGGGGAAATCGACGGCGAAGACGGATGCGCCAACCGCCAACGGCCGCCCCGACTGGGCGCCCTACTTCGAGCTCGCCCTCGGTCCGATCCTGTCGACGCGCAAGCTCGACTTCAGCCCGGCCTCGCAACCGCGCTTCGTGCCCGGCCTCGCCGAGGGGTTGCACGTTGATCTGACGCTCTATCCATTTGCCGGCACCTTCCGACGCGCGCGCGGCGTGCTGTCTGGGCTGGGCTTCGGCGTGACGCTGGACAAACCGTTTTGGCGCGACAGTGGAGTCCGCTCCGACCCCACCTACCGGATCCCGACCACCGAGCTGCGCATCGAAGGCGGACTGCGCTGGCGCTTCGTCCTGCGGCGAACGCGCCCACGCCCCGAGCTCATCGTGCTCCTGGGCGCCGGGCTGCACAGCTTCTCCATCGCCCAGCTCACCGACGGCACCGACGCCGGCCCGCCCGCCGTCGCATACCGCTATGTCGCCCTGGGCGTCGGGTTTCGCATCTGGCCGGCGCGACGCCTGTCGCTCGAAGCCTACGCCAGCTACGACGCAGTCTTCGATGCTGGCCCGATCGCGACGGCGCGCGAATTTGGCAGCGCGCGAGGCTGGGCGCTCAGGGCCGAGGGGCGCGTGCGTGTGCGCGTCTGGCGCGGATTCAACCTCGGCTTGGCCGGCTTCTACGAGCGGTTTGCCTCAACCTTCACCGCGCCGCTGTCGGCCACCAATCAGGTGGCCAATAGCTCGGTAGACCAATTTTTCGGCGGCACGCTCCTGGTCGGCTGGGATTATTGAGCGCTGCTGCGCTACCGTTGGCGACCTTTTTCGTCGCGGAGATCCCATGCGCACCCTGCGTCCGTTCGTAGTCCTTGCGGCGAGTCTCTGGTGCACTGGCTGTGCAGTAGTAAACTACACGTACCGCTTCGACCTGACCAATGCCGGCGCGCTCAATCTGACCAAGCCCGGGCAGCGTGACGGTCTCGAAGACGCCGATGTGAAGCTGGGCGTCCTCGTCGACCCGACGTCGTTCCAGGCGATCGCGATCGACGTCACCAATAAGACCGACTTGCCGCTGCAAGTGCGGTGGGGGCAGATTTCGATGGTCGCTCCCGACCAGTCGCAGATAGCGCTGGCGCCGGATCAAAAGCTCGGCGACGTAGAGCCGGGCGCCAAGGTCCAAGCGCGACTGGTGCCGTTCATCCTGCCCGCTCAGGGGCCGGCGGCCAAGGCCTACGACAACACCAATTTTGCGCTGGTCATCCCGATGGTGGTGCGCGGCTTTCCCGACGAGCGGCGCCTCTTGATGCACGTCGTCGTGACCAAGCGTTAGGTTGCGCTGACGTGGCCGCTCGCGGGCGCTTTGCCCCCTCCCCCACCGGTGACCTTCACCTCGGCAGCGCCCGAACCGCGCTAGCCGCGTGGCTTGCTGCCCGCTCCGCCGGCGGTGATTTCGTGTTGCGCATCGAAGATCTCGATCAGCCGCGCGTCGTGACCGGTGCCGAGGCGCGCATCGTCGAAGATCTGCGCTGGCTCGGGCTTGATTGGGATGGCGCGGCCGAGCGGCAATCGGCGCGGCCGCAGCTCTACCGGCGCGCGCTCGATACGCTCATCGAACGCGGGCTCGCCTATCCGTGCTTCTGCTCGCGCGCGGACGTGGCCGCGGCCTCGGCGCCGCACGGTCCGTCGGACGATGGCCCGCGCTATTCGGGCCACTGTCGCCCGCTGTCGCCCGCCGAAGTCGCCGCGCGCACGCTCGAGCGAAAGCCGTCCTACCGCATGCGGGTCTCACCCGAGACCATCGTCTTTGTCGACCGGATCTCCGGCGCCCACGCCGAGGATGTGGCCGCACGCGTCGGCGACTTCGTGCTCTGCCGTGCGGACGGGATCTTTACCTATCAGCTCGCGGTCGTGGTCGACGACGCCGCGATGGGCATCGACGAGGTGGTGCGCGGCGACGATCTGTTGTCGTCGACGGCGCGGCAGATCGCGCTCTATCGCGCACTCGGTCACACGGAGCCGCGCTTTGCCCACGTGCCGCTGGCGCTCGGCGTCGATGGAGCGCGGCTCGCCAAACGACACGGCGCACCGTCCATCCGAGCGCTGCGCGAAGCCGGCGTGTCAGCCGAGCGCGTGGTCGCGGTGCTGGCGCGCAGTCTTGGGCTGGCTGCGCACGGCGATCTCCGCGCCCCCGATCTGGTGGCCGATTTTTCCTACGACAAGATCGCGCGCGCGCCGTGGGTGGCAACACCGACGGCGTTCGATTCCTGAGGTCGACCGAAACGAACATTCAGGGTCGGAGTCCGATCGCCCGCACGGCTCGGGCATACTCCCCCTCCATGCTCATGTCCGCCGACCGCCTTCGTCTGTCGCTCGCGCTCTTCAGCGTCTTGCCTTTCGCCGCCGGCGCCGCCGCGCAAAAGGTCATCCCTGAGTCACCGACCAGCGGCGTCTACAATCCTTCTACGTCGATTTCCGGCGACGGCGACGCCGCGTCGGTCGAGCGCAACGCCTCCAGCCTGGGCTTTTTGCGCGACTGGTCGGCCAGCTACATCCACACCGAGCTCGACCCCGGCGGCAAGGTCGGCGGCCGTGGCGATGCCGGCTTCGTGGCGACGCCTGTGCCACTTCTCTCGACGCTCAGCGTCGGCGTCGGCATGCAATCGATCCGGCCGCCGCGTGCCTTCGACTACTCCAACGAGAACAAATTTTCCTTCGCCGTCGCCGCGCGGCTCATGCCGCAACTGTCCCTCGGCGCCAGCTATTCGCACCTGTGGGCCGACCAGGGTCCGCTCAAAAGCGGCGGCGGCATCGACACGCTCGACCTGTCGATGAACCTGCGCCTCGGGCGCTTCATCGACGCAGCGCTGGTCGTGCACGATGTGCAGGGCGGCTCCGCCGGCAACATCCTCATCCAGCGTGTCTACGAGCCCGAGATCGCTTTTCGTCCCACCGGCACCTCGATGCTGGAAATCGCCGCCGGGGCGCGCTTCGGCGAGCGGCGCGGCGACATTGATCCGCGTGTGCGGGTGTGGCTGCGACCGCACGGCGGCATCGCGCTCAAAGCCGAGCTCGAGGTGCGCCACGATCTGTACCTCGACCACAGCGAGCGCGACGACGTGCGCGTCGCCATCGGCGCGGAATTCGATCTGGGTCATGTCGGCGCGTCGGTGTTCGGTCTGTTCGGCACCGACAATGGCGTCGCCCGCGGGCACGGCTTCTCCGTCGCCGCGCGCATTTCGGGCGAGCGCTATCCGGCGCTCTGGGAGGGGCTGACGCATCTAGAGCGGGTCGAGATCGGCGCCAAGACCACCGGCCGCGGCCTGACCAAGCTGCTCCTGCGCCTGCGCGAGATCGCGCGCGGCGGCCAGCACCATCGGCACGATCCGATCTCCGGGGTGCTGGTGGTGATCGGCGACTGGGACGGCGGCTGGGCCGATGCCGACGAACTTCGTCGCGCTCTGGCCACACTGCGGCGCACCAAGAAGCACGTGTTCGTGTATCTGACGACGACCACGACCAAGAGCTACTGGCTGGCCACGGCGGCCGAGCGCATTTTCCAGGATCCGGCGGGCGACGTGCATCTCGTCGGGCTGTCGCAGCACGCGCTCTATTTCGCTGGCACTGGTGACAAGCTCGGCGTGCGCGCCGACTTCATCAAGATCGCCGAATACAAGAGCGCGCCCGAGCAGCTCACCGAGCGGCAGAGCTCGGGACCGGCGCGGGCAGAGCGCGAGGCGCTGGCCGACGATCTCTATCGCAACTTGGTGTCCGACATCGCGACCGCGCGCCATCTGCCCGGCGAGAGTGTGTCGGCGATCATCGATCGCGGGCCGTTCACGCCGGTCGAGGCGGCGCGCGTCGGGCTGGTCGATGAAGTGACCACCGACGACGAGCTGGAGGGCGCGCTCACTGCGCGTCTGGGGCGCCCGGTCCGGGTCGGCACAGCTCCGAGTACGCCAGAGCGGCAGACGAGCTGGCTCGATCCGCGCATCGCGGTCGTCTATGTGACGGGAGACATCACCGATGGGCGGTCGCGCTCGATTCCGCTTCTGGGCATGGAGACCGCCGGCGCCCGTACGCTCATCGATGCGCTCGAACGCGCTCGACTCGACGGTGCGGTGCGCGCCATCGTGCTGCGCATTGACAGTCCCGGAGGCTCGGCACTCGGCTCCGAGATGGTGGCCCGCGAAGTCGAGCGCGCCCGCAAGACCAA
The DNA here is from genome assembly GCA_038325015.1 of Polyangia bacterium. GTDB lineage: Bacteria > Myxococcota_A > Polyangia > Palsa-1104 > Palsa-1104 > JBBQIO01. Next base: position 146 of record JBBQIO010000393.1, on the reverse strand, counting down.
GCCCGTCGTCTGCTCGCTCGGCAACGTGGCCGCATCCGGTGGCTATTTCATCGCGGCGCCCTGCCAGCAGATCTTTGCGCTGCCTTCGACCATCACCGGCTCGATTGGGATCTTCACCGGGAAGCTCGATCTTTCAGGGCTGCTCG
>JBBQIO010000392.1:0-4563 GCA_038325015.1 Polyangia bacterium | reverse complement strand
ACCGTCGTCGTGGTCGGGGACCTGGCCAAGATCGAAGCGCCGCTGCGGGCGCTCAATCTGTGGAAGACGATCGAGCACCGCGACGTCGACGGCAAGATCCTGCCGTAGGGTTTTTCTGGGTCTGATCGATCAGATCGATCAGACGGTGATACGCTCTTGGCCGTGGCTCAAGCGCCCGCACCGACCGATGATCCCGTCGTCGGCCGCACGGTCGGTGAGTTTGCCATTCGCATCAAGATTGGCGAAGGCGGATTCGGCGCGGTCTATCGCGCTGAGCAGGCGACCCTCGGGCGCGAGGCGGTCGTCAAGGTCTTGCGCCGCGACCTGCGCGGCCACGCCGGCATCGTGCAGCGCTTTTTGCGCGAGGCGCAGTTCGCCTCTCGGCTCGACCATCCCTACGCCGCGCACATCTACGCCTTCGGCGCCGAGCCCGACGGCCTATTGTGGATCGCGATGGAGCTGGTTCGCGGCATTCCGCTCAATACGCTGCTCAAGCTCCAGGGCGCGATGCCACTGGCGCGGTTTGCGCCGCTTTTCGAGCGCATCTGCGAGGTGGTCCACGAGGCGCATCAAAAAGGGCTGATCCACCGCGACCTCAAGCCGGCCAACGTGATGGTCATGTCGCGGGCCGGACGCCTTTTGCCCAAGCTCCTCGACTTCGGCATCGCCAAGCTGATCGGCGACGAAATCGACGGCGCCGGTCCCGACGCCGACGACGCCGACGCCGACGCCGAGCTCGCGGCTTTCCCGGGCGCATCGCCACCAACTCCCGCGACGACGGACTCGACCGAAGCGGTCACGTCTGCGCTGCGCTACGACACGCCCAGCAACAAGTCGCGCGCCTCCTGCCTGACCTCGACGCGCGCCGCCGTCGGCTCACCGCCCTACATGGCGCCCGAGCAGTGGACCATGGACGGCGTGGTCGACGCGCGCAGCGACGTCTATGCGCTCGGCGTGCTCACCTATCAGTGCCTGACGCGCCGGCTGCCGTTCGCCGACGAATCGACCGAAGCCGTCGCCGAAGCGCACGTCAGTCGACCGGTGCCGCCCTTGGGCGCCGGATTTTCCGACGAGGTTGAAGCGGTGCTGCACAAGGCGCTGGCCAAAGCGCCGGCGGATCGCTACGCGACCGCGCTCGAGCTCGGCGAAGCGCTCCGGGCGGCGGCCGGTCTGGCCCGTGAGCGCGTCGAGTTGCCCGGCCTCCCCGACGAGCTTCGTCTATGGGCGATGCAAGAGGCGCCGCAGCCGCTGGCCGAAGCGGTCGCCGCGCTGGCCGCCGCGCACAACACCTATCAAGCGCGCGATGCGCTCTGGCAGGTGCTGCATGTAGCTGTGCGCATGTCCGGTCTGTATTCGCTGGCCTGCCGCACGCGCGTCGGTGCCGGCGACGCCACCGACTCTGACTTGATCGCCGAGCTGTTTCGCCAGCTGCGACGCCGCGGCCTGGACGACACCGAATGGACCTCGCTCGTCGAGGAGCTGTGCCGCCCGTTTGCCAAGCGTGCCGATGCCTATCCGGTGCCCGAGCTGGTCGGCCTATTCTATGACGACCGCGGGCAAAAGCGGGAGCGTCACGCCTTTCGCGCGCTCCTCGACCTGCGCAACGAGAGCACCGCGGGGGGGGACGAGGCGTCGATCGGTGCGCTCCTGCCGCTCGGTGTCGCCGCCGCGGGCGAGCTGCTGTCGGCGCTCCGCTTCTTGTCGGACTACACACTGGTGGTGCCGAAAAAGGGGCGCGCGGAGCGTTGGATGGGAGCCCGCCTACCGCGCCGGCCGACCCTGACCGTGCGCGGTGAGTTGGCCGAAGGGCAACCGCTGCTCGTCGATCGCGATGGCGCAATCGTGTTTGCGCTGTACCCGCTCCTGCAGGTGGCGGCCCCCTCGCCGGGCGCGCCCGAAGAGCTGTTCATGCTCGAAGGGCAAGGACCCAAAGGAGCGCGTCTGGTCGCGCTCCCGACGGGCTTCGAGCGGCAGCAGGCCGCGTTCTGGGAGCTCTCGCGTTCGGTCCTGATTCGCGGCGACGAAAGCGGCACCTCGGCGCTCGACGAGCGCGCGCCATTTCGCGGTTTGTCGACGTTTCGTCCGGAGGACGCCGCGGTCTTTTTCGGCCGCGAGCGCGAAGCCGAAGCGCTGGTCAATCGGCTGCGTGTCCAGGGCATGATCGCGGTTGTCGGGCCCTCGGGCGCTGGCAAGTCTTCGTTCGTGCAAGCCGGCGTCATCCCCAATCTGCCGTCGACCTGGAAGATCGTGACCGTGCGACCGGGGTCGCAGCCGCTCGCTGCGCTGCGTGCGCGCCTGGCAAAAGACCAGATCGTGCTGCCCGATGCCGACGCCAAAACCCAGGCCGAAGCGGTGCGCGCGGCGGCCCACGCCCTGTGCGCGGCGGACGCGAGCGGCGTTGCTGGCGCGCTTTTATTGGTTGTCGACCAATGCGAAGAGCTGTTCACGCTGTGCGGCGATCCGGTCGAACGCTGCCGGTACGCCGAGCTCATCGCCGAGCTGGGCGGCGACGCCGATGCGCCGGTGCGCGTGATCATCACCTTGCGCGACGATTTTTTGATTCGCGCCGACGAGATGGTTGCGCTGCGCGAACGGCTGGCGCTGGGACTGCAACTCCTGACCACACCGGCGGCCGAAGATCTGCTGCGTATATTGACCGAGCCGGCCCGCCAGAGTGGATACAGCTACGACGACCCGAAACTGCCCTGGGAGATGGTGCAGGCCGTCGTCGGTCAGCCGGGTGCATTGCCACTGCTCTCCTTCACCGCCTCCAAGTTGTGGGAGCTGCGCGATCGCACCTCGCGCCTGTTGCCCAAAAAGGCCTACGAGGCGATGGGCGGCGTCGGCGGCGCTCTGGCGCAACACGCCGAGCAGACTCTCCTGGCGATGCCCGAACACGAGCAGCAGCTGGTGCGTCAGGCTTTTCGACGGCTGGTCACGGCAGAGCGGACGCGCGCCGTCTTGACGCGAAAAGAGCTTCTCGAAGTCTTGGCCGACCGCCGCGGCGAAGCGGTGCTCGAGAAGCTAATTGGCGCCCGTCTCCTGTCCGCGTCGGAGACCAGCGCCGAGCCGTCCGAGGCGCAGCCCGAGGGGGCGGCGGCCGATCAGATTGAGGTAGTGCACGAAGCGCTGCTCGATGCCTGGCCGCGGCTCGGACGGTGGCGCAGCGAAGATGCCGAAGGTGCGCGCCTGCGCGACCAGATCCGCCAGGCCGCGCAGCAGTGGGAAGCGCGCGGCCGCCCCCAGGGGCTGTTGTGGCGCGACGAGGCGCTCGCCGAATATCAGATCTGGCAACAGCGCTTCCCGGGTCAACTGACGGTGCTCGAAAATCAGTTCGGGCAGGGATCAGTCGCGGCCGCGGCGCGCGGGCGGCGCATCCGTCGCGCTCTGGTTCTGGTCGCATTCGCGGTATTAAGCGTTTTTATAGTATTTCAGGCTTATGCCAATCAGCAGATAAAAGAGCAACGTGCGATTGCCACCAATAAAGCGCGAGAAGCGCGTGAAGCGCTGGCGCTTTCGAACGAAGAGCAGGGGCGGCAGTACATGGTGGCGGATCGTCCGCTCGAGGCGCTTCCCTACTTGACCGAGGCCCTGCACCTGGGACGCCGCGGGCCGGCGCTGCAATTTCTGCTCGGACGGATCCGCGCCGAGCTCGGCCAGGTTCGCCTGTCGTTGGTGCATGATTCTGCGCTCTGGGGCGCCCGCTACAGCCCCGACGGAAGCACGATCGCGACCGCGCCGACCGGGCCGCGCGCCGAGCTGTGGAACGCCGAAAGTGGCGAGCATGTCGGCACCATCGACGTCGGCGAAGGAGTACTTCACGGCGTGTCGTACAACCCGGCGGGCTCCAAGATCGCGCTCTACGGCAAAGACTTTGCGCCTCGCGTCTGCGACACCGCACCACCGCGCCACTGCGCCGAGCTCGATGGCTCGGCCAAAGGCACGGTCGTTGCCGTCACCTGGGGGCCCCACGGGGATTGGCTGGCAGGCGTGAGCATCCACTCCGAAGGACGCCCCGAGCTCGAGCGCTGGCCGCTCGCCGGCGGCCCCGTCGAGCCGCGCAAGGCCAAGAAGGTCGCGCTCTCCGAGGCGGCCGGCGCGATCGCGCTCCTCGACGGTGACGGCCTGTTCGTTAGCGCCCACGACGAGCCCTTCGCCAAGCTCGCGCCCGCCGGCACCAAGCTGTCTACGTTGACCTGGTCGGGCGAGTGGCTGTGCGCCGCGACCTCGGCCGGCGCGGTGGACCTGTGGGACTTCTCGGGGCCGGTGCTCGGTGCGCCGGTGCATTTCGACCTCGGGCGACAGGTCCAGCACTGCGCCGTCAATCACGATGGCTCGCGCCTGTTGGCGACCAGCCCCAAAGGCGCGGTTCTGTACGATGTGTCCGCGCACAAGCCACGCGTGGAGCTGGCCAACCCCGGGTTTGGCCCGCCGCGCTTCGTCGATGGCTGGCTGCTCATGACCTCGGTCAACGGCACGATCGATGTGCGCGACGCGGGTACCGGCCGCCTGATCACGTCGCTGCATGGTCATGTCGACGAGATCAAAGAGGTCAGCATCGAC
>JBBQIO010000391.1:0-4569 GCA_038325015.1 Polyangia bacterium | reverse complement strand
ATGATCTGCAGGCCCCGATGAACTCGTGCGTCCTGCCGCACTGGACCATTACGGCTTTAGTGCATGCACCGCGCGGTAGCCACCCGTCGTATGCCCTTGGCTACTACGATCGCGACAACGACTACTACGTTGCCTGGGATGAGATTGCCCGCACGCGGGAATCGTTTCGCCGTTGGCTCGACACGCACGTCATGACCGAGGAGGCCGTCGATGGCTGAGCCGCTGTGGGACGGCGATGCGATGATGACGGTGGCGGCGTCGCGCGCGCTCCACAACGGCGAGGTCTGCTTCGTCGGAATTGGATTGCCCAGCGCGGCGGCCAACTTGGCGCGTCGGACGCACGCCCCCGACGTGGTACTGATTTACGAGTCGGGGACCATCGCCACGCGGCCGCAATATCTGCCGCTCTCGATCGGCGACGGCGAGCTCGCCGAGACCGCGGACACGGTGGTCTCGGTTCCGGAAATGTTTCGCTACTGGCTCCAGGGCGGGCGGATCGACGTAGGGTTTTTGGGCGCCGCGCAGATCGACCGTTTCGGCAATCTGAATACGACGGTGATCGGCCCATATGACGCGCCACGGGTCCGCCTCCCCGGCGCCGGTGGCGCTCCGGAGATCGCGGCGCTGGCCAAGAAAATCTTGATCGTGGCCCGCCACGATTCACGCGTCTTCGTCGAGCGCCTCGACTTCATCACGACCGCGGGATTTCTCGGCGGCGGCGACGAACGGGCGCGGCGCGGGATTAGCGGCGCGGGGCCCCAGGCGATCATCACCGATCTGGGAATCCTCACGCCGGAGCCGGGTAGCAACGAATTCATCCTGAGCGCGCTTCATCCCGGAGTGAGCGAGGCTGAGGTGCGCACCAAGACGGGCTGGCGGCTCCGGAGCGCAAAAGAGGTAGCCACAACCTTACCGCCGACAGCCGAAGAGCTAACGACTCTGCGCGCGCTCAAGCAGCCGCGGCCTGCCGCCCCGCGTAAAGGAGTCGCCCAGTGAATCCATTCTCCTATGCCACGATCAGCAGCGATGTCGTTTTTGGCCCGGGCGCGTTGGCTAAGCTTCCGGCCGAGCTGGCGCGCTTGGGTTTCTCTCGCGCGCTCGTGCTCACCACGCCCGAGCAGCGTGATCAGGCCGAGGCGCTGCGCACGCTACTGGGCAGCACGATGGCGGGCGCGTTCACCGACGCGCGCATGCACGTTCCCATCGAGACGGCCAAGGCCGGCGTCATTGCGGCGCGAGCCTGCATGGCCGACTGCACCATCGGCTTCGGCGGCGGCTCGACGATCGGCCTCGGCAAGGCGATCGCGCTCGACCTCGGCTTGCCGCAAATCGCCGTCGACACCACCTACGCCGGCTCGTCGCGCACGTCGATTTATGGGCTCACCGAAGGCGGCGTCAAACGAACCGGCAGCGCGCCCGGCGTGATGCCGCGGCTGGTCATCTACGATCCCGTGCTGACCTACACCTTACCGGCGCGCACCACCGCCGCCAGCGGCATGAATGCGATGGCCCACTGTATCGAGGCGCTCTACTCGCAACAGCGCAATCCGATCACCACCATCATAGCCACCGAGGGGCTGCGCGAGCTCGGCTGGGCCATCCCGCGCGCGGTCGACGCGCCGAATGATCTCGATGCGCGTACGCGAGCGCTGTACGGCGCCTTTTTAGCCGGCACGGCGCTCGGCACGGTGGGCATGGCACTGCACCACAAGCTCTGCCACACGCTCGGCGGCAGCTTCGATCTGCCGCATGCCGAGACTCATTCGATCGTGCTCGCCCATGTCGTTCGTTACAACGAGGTCGCCGCCGCGCCCGAGATGGCGCTCGCTGCGCGCGCCTTCGGCAGTGAGGACGCCGCACAGACGCTGTTCGCCATGCTGTCGCGTATGAAGCTGCCGACGTCGCTCAGAGAGCTCGGCTTACCCGCGAGCGCGCTCGACCGCGCCGCCGACCTGGCGACGCAGAATCCTTACTACAATCCGCGGCCCATCGACCGTCCGTCGATTCGAGCGCTGCTCGACGACGCCTATCATGGCCGGCTGGCTCCGCGCGCGACCGGGTACGCGGGATGATGACGTCCTACTTCACCCCAGGCGCGTGCGCGCTCGATGCCGAAGAGCGAGCGTCGATCCATGGCTGAACCCTCGATGGTGGCATCGAGCGTCTGGCCGGCCTGGTGGCGCGCGCCAGTCGCCGTCTCGCCGGGCGCGTCGCCGCCGCTCGTGGTGCTGTTTCACGGTCGCGGCGGCAACGAGAACGACATGGAGTTGTTGGCTCACGCGCTACCCGCCGATGCGCTGGTCGCGAGCGTGCGCGCACCGCTCGGCGAGGCGCCTGGATACAGCTGGTTCTTGCGCCACAGCGTCGGCCGCGCAGTTGCGGCCAGCTTGCGCAGCGCCCTCGACGGATTCTGGCGCGATTGGTTCGATACGCTCGATTTGCGTAGCTTCGATCGGAGGCGAGTTTATGTCGTCGGCTTTTCATCGGGCGCGATGATGGCGGCGGCGCTGATCCTCGATCGTCCTGCCGCCATCGCAGGCGCCGCGCTCGTGCACGGGCCGGTGCCGTTCGACGCCGCACTGGAGCTCACGGAAGGGCGCCTCGTAGATCGGCCTGTGCTGGTCTCTTATGACGCCGACGATCCCGCAATCCCGACGGCGCAGATGGTGCAGAGCATCGACTATCTGCAAAGCCAAAGCGGCGCTCGGGTGACAGTGGCGCAGGATAGCGCCGGACACGCGCTCACGCCGTCCGTCGTCGCGACGATCGTCAAATGGATTTCGTTGGCGCTCTCGAACAGCCAAAACGACTCGGCAAATGCCGCAGGGGAAAACCAATGAGCGAACCATCCAGTGTTCTCATCGCGGGCGCAGGGCCGTCGGGCCTCATCCTTGCGCACGAGCTTTTGCGTCGGCAGATCCCGATTCGCCTGATCGAGAAGCGGCCCGGCCCCTCCAGCTCAACCCGGGCGATGACGATTCACGCGCGCACCATGGAGATGTTCGAGCATATGGGTCTGGCGCGGCGCCTCGAAGAGGTGTGCCTCGAATGTCCGGGCAACATGTATCACTTTCCCAATCTCACGTTGGACCAGCAGCCGCGAACCGACTTTCGCAAGCTCCCGTCGCGGTACGCGTTCTATTACAAGATCAATCAAAACGATTTGGAGCAGGTTCTACGCGAGCATCTATTCGCGACCTATTCTGTCATTCCCGAATATCGCACCGAGCTGGTCGGGCTCGCGCTCGCCCCTGACAGGGTACATGCCGAGGTGCGAAAACCGGACGGTGAAGTGGACACGCACTCGCATCCTTGGGTGGTCGGCTGTGACGGTGTTCGCAGCTTCGTGCGCCAGGCGGCGAACATTCCCTTCCCGGGCAAGAAGGTCGGCGTGATGGCGATGATGGACGTGGAGCTCACCAACATCACGTTCGACGACACCTGGATGAATTACTTTTTCAATAAAGATCTATTTCTCAATGCGACCAAAATCCCCGGGCCTTACTGGCGCGTCTACATGAGCGAGCCATCGGGCGAGTTCGTCAATTCGCCGAATCCGCGCGGCGCTTTTCAAGAGGTGAGCGATCGCCTCGGCGTCGGTCTCAAGTTCGGTGAGCCCCAGTGGAGCACGGCCTGGGAGATCGTAAACAACGTAGCTGAGCATTATCGCGAAGGGCGCGCGCTGATCTGTGGCGATGCCTCGCACGTGCATTCGCCGGCCGGTGGCCAAGGAATGAACGGTTGTATGCAAGACGCGTTTAATCTCGGATGGAAGCTGGCGTCCGTGGCCAAGGGGACCTCAGCGTCGAGCATCTTGGATTCGTACGAGGCGGAGCGCAAACCGATCGGCGAGCAGATCGGGCAAGGCGCGCAGGCCACGCACAAGATCGTGATGGGTTTCGGCACGGAGGTCGCCGACCGCTTTCCGCTGACGCAGGTCGAAGGATGGGAGGAGAAAACCTCCTGGATGGTTTCCGGTCTTGCGCACAACTACAAGAACGTAGTCACGGTTCCGAGCGGGGTAACCGCTGTCGCCGGGCCTCAACCGGGCGAGCGCGCGCCCGACGCCGTCCTGGTCAAGGATCCGAAGAAGCGCGTGTATGACGTTTTACGGCACCCGCGTTTCACGCTGCTGGTCTTTCCCGGCGACGATGTCAGCCAGGGCGTCGAAGCGGGACGCGCGATCGCAACCAAGCTCGAACACGAATATCCCGGTCAGGTCGTGACCCATTTGATCGGCACGGCTACGGAAAGCAGCTTCGATTTCGATCATCGAACGGCCGACGAGACCGGCGAGGGAAGGCTCGCCTATGGCGTCGAAGCGGCAGGTCGGATGGTTTTGGTGCGGCCCGATCTCTATATCGGGATGAATTGCCTGCCGAGCGAAGCCCGAAAGATATCCGAATACCTGGTGCAGTGGTTCGCCGCTTAGGGCCCTCGAATGGATAAGTTGATCGAAGCTCGGTCCCGAGGCGCCCGGATGGCAAGGCGAGAGAAGGGAGCTGGCCCGTCGGCCAGTGACCGACGAGCAACGAAGCCAGCCGGGATGCATCGGGGGCGAGAACGAGC
>JBBQIO010000390.1:0-4572 GCA_038325015.1 Polyangia bacterium | reverse complement strand
TTTTACACACGACTCGGTCCCCTATGTCTGATTAGCCTGGCGCTGGCCGCGCTCGCCGGGCTCTTGGCCACGGTGCGCCACGAGTGGTGGCGGGACGAAGCCTATACGCTGCTCGTAGCACGCGCGAGCCCGTCGCTGGGTGCACTGGTCGACAATTTGGGATTCAACGGTCATCCGCGGCTGTATTATCTCTTTGCGTACGCCCTGACCGGATTGAGCAGCGCCCCTTTGCTCTTGGCGCTGACCAATCTGATTTGCGCATTTACGGCCATCGTCCTGTTCGTAGCGGCGGCCCCGCTTTCTTCCGTTCAAAAATCACTTTACGCGTTCGGATTTTTCCCACTCTATCAGTATGGAGTGGTCTCACGCTCCTACGCGATGCTGCTGCTGTTCGTGTCCGGTTATGCCTATTTGAAAACACGCGCCCCCCGGCGGGTCGTGCTGCGACTGGTCGCCCTGATGTTGTTGGCACAAACTCATCTACTGGCGATCGCCATCGCCTCCGTGCTCCTTGTGGCTGAGCTCGTCGAGCCGGAGCGAAAAAAGCGCGGAGTTGGCCACTGGATCGGGCTTGCCGGCGTGGTCGTCAGCCTGGCCCTCGCCGCCTGGCAGCTTATCCCGCCTGCGGATAGTCACCCCGCGCTTGAGGCGAGCGCCGACCAGCTGCTCGAGGGGCTCGCCGAGGGCTTTTTGCCCCTTCTTAACGGCATGACGATCTTCTCGCTGCAGCTCAAGCTGGGCGCAATCCTCTGGATCGGTAGCGTGGCGGTGCTGGTGTCCCGAGCGAGCTGGCGCAGCGCCGCCGGATACACGCTATTGACCGTGGCTCAACTGGCGATCTCGGCCCGTGTCTATCCCGGATATCGCTGGCATCACGGCTTCTATTTCATCGATTTCGTGCTCGCGGTCTGGCTATGGGGACCTACCGTCAATGTTAGTTACAAGAAGTATTTAATCACCACGCTATTGGCGCTCCACGCCGCGATCGGGATCTATGCGGTCGCAAAGGATTGCGCCCAACCCTATTCCAATGGCAAAGCCGCAGCCCAGTCCATCGTGGACAACCACCTCGACGATCTGCCACTGCTGGCAATCGCGGTTAATCAACCGAATGGATGGCTTTATTATAGCTGGGCGCTCGACGCTGCTCAATCGGTCGTCGTCTATTTGCCGCACAAGGCGCTCTACAATCCGGTATCGGCGCAATTCGAGTACTTTTGGACCCATTACTCGGAACCCAATTATGGGGGCACCCTGGACCAATCAGAGCTCAAGGCGGCTCTGCAGGAAACCTCACACCGGCTGCGCATGAAGCTCGCTGTGGTCGCACTGCTGCCTTCCGATGCAACCTGGACCGTTCCGCCTTGGCTCAAGGTCGTAGCCGAGTTTCCACCCGCGCTCGACTATGGCGAGCATTTCATGCTGCTTCGGTACGACGGAAACTGAGCCACGACGCCGTGGTAGGATGGGTGCATGGCTCGCTTTATGTGTGCCGCGCTCCTCGTGACTGTTGCGTGCTCTTCGTCGACGGTGAAGCGCCTTCCAGTGGACGGGTCGGCGGGCGACGGCTCAAGCGGCGACGGCTCAAGCGGCGACGGCCCAACCGGCGACGGCTCGGCCAGTGGCGGCCCTGACCTGGCGAGCGACGCGTCGGTCAACCCACCGGTCGACGCCAGCGTCGGCCCCGACGACCTGTCGCAGCCGCGGGTCGATCAAGCCGCTTTCGATCTCGCCGGCAGCTCCGCGACGCTGAGCGCGCTCAACGGCAAACCAGCGACAGGATCGGCCGGCTGCGGCCAGGCGACCGCCGCGACCGGCATGCAGAGCATCTCATTGAAAGTCGATGGCACCACGCGAACCGGGCTGTTTGTCGTTCCCGCCAGCTATGACGACCAAAAAGCGTATCCCATCGTTTTCGTGTTTCACGGAGATGGCGGCACTGGCGCCAGCATTCGCTCCGGCCTGAATCTGGAAACCGCCGCGGCGGGCAAAGCGATCTTCGCCTATCTCGACGGCGCCGGTAAGACCTGGGACGCCACGCTCAACGCCACCAATCACGACATGAATTTTGTCATGGCGCTGCGCGCGCAGCTGCGCACGAGCTATTGCATCGACGTCCATCGCACCTTCGCCACGGGCCACAGCCGCGGCTCGTTTTTCGTCAATCAGCTCGCCTGCCAATACGGAATCGCCGAATTCGCCGGCATGGCGCCACACTCGGGAACCATCAGCGCCGCCAACAACAGCGACTACGTGTATGGCCCGGCGAATCCCAAAGGCGGTCCGTACACCACCGGCGGCAACTACGACTTTTTCTGTCCCGTCGATGGAACGCTGGCCAAGCATTCGACGCCGCCGATCTTGCCGCCGCCGATGTTCATCATTCACGGAGAATGCGACACGGAGGGTGGCGTGACGTTCGCCGAGGGCGAGATCTCCGTCGAGCACTGGGGATATGCGGCGCGCTGCACCTCGACGCCGGTGGTGATCGTCGACCCGAACACGTTGGTGTGCGACGACAATACCAACATGAATCACAACAACACGACCTGCCCGACCACGCCCAAGGATCCTTGTTACAAGGCCCCCGGATGCGCCAGCGGTCACGACATCACGTTCTGTGCGATCCCGCAGATGCCTCACGCGGTTTGGTGCAACGCGCCGACCCGTATTTGGGCGTTCTTTGCCGCCCACTGACGCACGCGAAATCAACCCCATTGAGCACGAAGTCAGTGCTAGCGACCCGCGGTGCTGTCGGCAGGTGACTTCGTCGATCTGATCGTCAAATGGTCAGATAGCGCTCGGTCTTGCCGACCGTGTTGCCCGCCGGGCTGAGCCGGGCATTGAGCGCGCAAATCAGCTCCCACAGCGGTCGCACGCGCGCGCCTCCGACATTGATGAAGCGAAACGCCTGATCGATCGCCGTCGGATTGAAGACCGAAATCTCTTTGTTGAACCAGCTGAAAGCCGTCACCACGCCCCGCACCATCATGCTGTCCGAGATCACGGCGCACGGCTTGTCCTGTCCGCCGAGCAGTTCGTTGGCCTGGGCGCGCTGCGACGCGTTCGGCGACCCGCCGTCGGTGAGCACGACCGCCGTCGAGCCCGGCAGGTTGACCGTCTCGGCGACGTGCAAACAGTAGCCGTTCCATTCTGCAACCGTCGGGGCGTGCGCGTTTTGAACGACGATGCAGATGGCGCCCAGCTCGTCACGCCAAATTCCACTGGTCAGATTCGGCATGGCAAAGTTTTGCTCGAACTGCCACGTTGTTGCAAGGGTCCGACCTGTGCGCCGCGGCCGCCGTGATACCTTCCGACTTTCCCAAGGCGACCGAAGGAGAGAACGAATGGCCGGCCCTGCCCCTGCACCCCGTTACTGCTTGCCTCCCTACACCGCCGGTTGGTTTCAAGTCGGCTGGTCGAAGGACCTCAAAGTGGGCCAGGTGCGCGAGCTCGTGCAGTTCGGCACCAAGCTGGTTTTATTTCGCGGCAGCGATGGCAAGGTCGGCCTGCTCGACGCCATCTGCCCGCACCTGGGCGCCAACCTGGCGCGCGGCGGCTGCGTCAAGGCCGATTCGGTCGTCTGCCCGTACCACAACTGGGCCTTCGATCGCTCCGGCAGCTGCACGGCAATTCCAAACGCAATCAAGATTCCGGCCAATGCGCGGGCGCGCGCCTGGACGGTGGTCGAGCGCCACGGGCAGATCTTCACCTATCGAAATCGTGCCGGGGACGTTGCGCCGTACGAATTGCCCGAGATGGAAGATTTCGATGCGAACCTGTGGTGCACACCGTCGACCTTCGAATGGACGGTGCGGATCCACGGCCAAGACATCATGGAAAACTCGGTCGACAGCGCCCACTTCGCGGCGGTGCACGGCCACAAGCTGCCGGTCAACACGTTCACTGCCGAAGGGCGGGAGCTGCGCATCTCGCAGGATACCGAGCTCAAGAAGTTCGGCTTCGATATTCGCACCAAGCTCGAGTTCCACATGATCGAGCCGGGCTTTCACTACCTGCGCTTTCGCGACACGCCGGGCACGCAGGCGATGGTGTTTTCCTCGATCGTTCCCATCGACACGGAACAGGTCAACCATCGACTTACGATCTGGGTGATGAACACGCGCATCCCGGGATGGACTTGGCTGCTCAAGAAGTTTCTCGTCAGAGAGATGATGAAGACCTACGCCGAGGACATGGAGATCTGGCAGAACAAGGCCTATCTCTCGAAGCCGGTGCTGTGCTCGTACGATACGTCGATCATGAAGATTCGAAACTGGTATGCGCAGTTCTATGAGCCGGAGCCGAGCGTCAGCAGCGATGGCCATCTCGCCGTGGTTTAGCCCGCTGCGATGAGCAAAGCCTTTACCAAGGACGACGACGAGGCGCCGGTCGAGGCGCTGGTCGTCGATGACCTCGCGCTGCCACCCGGTACCAAGAACTATCTCACGCCCGCTGGAACCCGACAGCTGCAGCTCGAAATCGCCGAGCTCGAAGCGCTGACCGCAACCGAGCGGCGCGCCGCCGAGCCGCGGCTGGTGGCTTTGCGTCGACGCCTCGACGTGACCGAGA
>JBBQIO010000389.1:0-4577 GCA_038325015.1 Polyangia bacterium | reverse complement strand
ATTGCGTGCGCGGTCGATATCAATCGCAGCAAAGACGTCGCCGGCGATCGTATTGGTGACCGGCGGTGAGCCATAATAATCGTAGTCGTTGATATAAAAATATTTGGGATCGTCGATCTGGCCGCCGCTGCTCTCGACGTTCTTTTCCCAGTTGTAGCTGCACCGTCGGTCGCCGCCCAGACGGTCAAATGTCAGGTTATTGGGATAGGAGCCGCCGGTTTGGTAAAAGTTGTATCCGTAAATCAGGCGCGAAATGGGGTGACGCTCGAGCGTGGTATCGATGAGCGTAGTGGTATCGGCGGCGCCGGGATCGTCCGGCGGGATGACCGCGGGAAGGCTCAGGTCCGGCGTCATCGAACCGCTGTCGGTCGGCGGCAGAAAAGCGGCGTCGGCCGGCGGCAGAAGAGCGGCATCGGCCGGCGGCAAAAGGGCCGCATCGGTCGGCGCAGCGGCATCAACATCAACATGGACCGGCGGATCCGCCGAGCAGGCAACCACGAAAAAGCCAGACAACAGCAAGCCCCACGCGCGGCACAACAACAAGCGTTTGCACATGACCGCACGCTCCCCGCTTGATCATACGCCTCTGTGTTCGGTTCACCTCGCGCCGATCGCATGTTACTTTCTGTTCCCCAGCGATGAACATCGATCCCAGCCAAAAATTGTCCGCCGGCACGGCCGTCGGCCAGCGCTATGTCGTCCTCAGGGTCCTCGGCGAGGGCGGTATGGGGCAGGTGGCGCTCGTCCGGCAGAATCTGACCAACAAGGTGGGCGCGATGAAGCTCCTGACCGCGATGGCGCCCGAGCTCGTCGAGCGCTTCAATCGCGAGGCGGCGGCCCCGTCGCGCCTGAATCACGCGGCCTTTCCCGCGGTGTTCGATTTCGGCGAGCACCTGGGGCTGCCCTACATCGTGATGGACGTGGTCGACGGCGAGACCATCGCCGACGTGATGCGGCGCGGCCATCCGTTTTCGCTCGCCGAGGTCGTCGAGATCGGTCGCCAGGTGTGCGATGCCATGGCCACAGCGCACGAGGCCGGCCTGGTGCACCGCGACCTCAAGGCCGAGAACATCATGATCGAAGCGCCGCGCGCCGGTGCAGTGCAGGTGCACGTGCTGGATCTCGGGATCGCGCGCTTTTCGGCGAGTACCGGAATGGAGATGGGCACGCGGACCGGGACGCTCATCGGCACCCCGGCGACCATGTCGCCCGAGCAGGCGCAGGGCATGGCCGTCGACGGGCGCAGCGACATTTACTCGTTCGGCTGCGTGCTCTTTTTCATGGCCACGGGGCGCTATCCGTTCGAGGCGTCAGAGCCGCTGCAGCTGGCCATGCAGCATGTTTTGCATGAGGCACCTTCGGCGCGGCAGTTTGCTCCCTGGTTGCCGCCGCCGTTTTCGGAGCTCATTGCACGCACACTGCACAAAGAGAAAGCTGCGCGCTTTCAGTCGATGAGCGATCTGGATGCCGCGCTGGCGGTGTTCGAAGGCGCGATGGACAAGCCGCCGGCCCACACCGAGCCACTGGCCACGACGCAAAATCATCCGTCGGGAAGCCGACCGCGTGGCGCGCGTCCGTCGGGCTCGACGCCTCCGCCCAAAACGACGCTACAACCACGGGCCGAGGTAGCGCCTCCCGAACCCGCCACGTTGGGCACGCTGAGCCGGTCGGCCCGGGAGATACAATCGTCGGTGACGGCGCCGTCGCGCTCGTCGGCGCCGATCGTGGTCACGGCGCTGGTGCTGGTGGCGTTGATCGGCAGTGGTGGCGTCTGGTGGTGGACGCACCGCTCGGTGGTGCCAGCAGCGCAGGCCAAGGTGGTCACGGCACAGCCGACTCAGCCGACCGAGCCGACTGAAGCGACACCGTCGCGGATCTTTTTGCATCTATCACCGTCGGACGCGCGCGTCACGCGCGACGGGCAGGCGCTCGCCGACGGCACATCGGTCGCCAGCAAGCCAGGCGAGCGGGCGGTTTTATCGATTGTCGCCGACGGCTACGAGCCCATGCGCGTCGAGCTGCAGTTCAGCGACCACGACGAAAACCGAGCCATCGCGCTGGTCAAGCACGCAGCCGTGCCGGTGGCACAAGTTGCCGCGCCGCCGCCCGTCGCCAAGCCGACGCATCACACATCGCACGCCAAAACGCCGGGAAAATCGTCCAAAGACACGGATCTGCCGGACTCGATGTAGCGGACACCGACGCCTATCGTCGCACACGCACTACTCCGGAATGGAGACGGCCTCAGGATACGCTGACCTGACTGCGGCAAGGATCGACGGGTCGGTCGCCATAACGTCCCAATGCGTGCTGTCGACCGCACGAATCACTATGCAGGGCGCACGGCCAAGGTCCTCGTAGCCGACCAACTCACCGTCGATTATCTGACACGTACCATCGCTAAAAAGTGCGGGGATCGTCGGCTTCGTCCGATTTTCATCGGCCCGCTGCCTGTTTGACCGACGTTCAACTTGGCGCGTCCATTGCTGTGGTCGACCGGAATGCCTGTTGTGACCTGGATTCGTTTCGCGTCGCTGTGTTTGACACGGCTTGGGCGGAGCCGCTCCCGCCCGAAATCGCGGCATCGGAAGCGGCCCTGCGCCGCACGCGGGTGATGAAACGTACCGGTATCGCGCTCACGCTCCTCCACATCGCCTCCGGATCGTTTCGGCCGCCTTTCGCCCTCTGCTCGGACGGATCCTCGTCGGTGAATTCAGGAAGGAAGCGGCCGACAAGCTGACCGCGGCGGTTTCGCTGGCGCCGCTCATTGACTCGCGCGGAGCCGGCGCGCAGCTGCAGCTATCGGTGCGGTTTTGAGTCGAGCGCGCTTGCGGCGTGGGGTTCGATACCGGTAGCATGGGTTGCGGAGGGCGCGTGCACAAAACAATCTTGGTTCTTTTGCTGGTCGTGGTGGCGGGGGGAGTGGCCGAGGCGGCGCCGCCAACGGACGCGGTGACCGAAGAGGCGACGGCGCATTTTCACAAAGGGACGAACGCCTATCGCGCCGGCCTCCTCGACGTCGCGGTCACCGAGCTGCGCGCGGCGGTGCTGCTCAAGCCGACGTCCAATGGCATCTTCGCGCTAGGCCAGGCGCTGCGCGAAAAGGGCGACCTGCAAGCCGCCGCGCATCAATATCGTCAATATTTGGTGCTAGCGCCCGACGGCCCATTTGCCCCGCAGAGCACGCAATTTTTGGCACGCATCGAAGAGACGCTGGCCAAATCCAAAGAGGCCCAAGACACCCCACCCCGCGGCGTGCCGCCCGAGACGGTGGTCGTGCCGCAAGTAACTCCGGCAGTAGTTGCACCGGTAGTAATCGTGGAATCGACGCCGCCCGAGCGCCCCCATAAAAAGAGCAAAGCCTGGCTATGGGGCGTAGTCGGCGGCGCCGTGGTCGTGGTCGGTTTGGGTCTAGGTCTCGGGCTCGCGCTCGGCCTGCCGCCCAGCAATCCGAACCCAACCTTCAAGACCACTCTGACCATGCAGCCCGCCCCATGAGCCGCAGATCAACGATTCAGCTAGCGGTCGCAGCCATACTGGCAATAACCGCCAGCGGCTGCCGCACCCGCGCCTGCCGCCCGGACACATTGCTCGTCGAGTACGACTTCGACAACACGCTCTCCGCCGACCGGTTGGACATCACCGCCAAATACGACCAAATGACATTCACCGCGACAGCCAGCGGCACAGTCCACAGTGGCGGCACAGTAGAAATCGCCTTCCCGACAAACACGCCCTATGTCGCCGACCAAGCGATTCAATTAACCATCGAGCTGACCAACGCCGGAAAAGAGGTCGCGTCATCCAAACAATCACTCACGCTGAAGTCGACCTGCCTATTTTACCGAATGACGCTCAGCAACAGCGACGGCGGAGTGCCGAATGACCTGTCGGTGAGTGACCTATCGACCGCCGACCTGGCGCCGCCCGATTTCGCCCCCTTGGATTTTTCTCACATGGATTTCGCCGCACCGCCAGATCTCACGCCGCCGACGTGCATCAGCGGAGCAATTCGCTGCAAGGCCACCGATCACCGTATGCAGCAGGTCTGCAGCAACCCGGCAGACAACACCTGGACCGACCAAGTTTGTCCCATCTACCCCGGCGTGTCGCCGCCACCCGTCTTCGCCTGCACCGAAGCGCAACACAAATGCGTCGACACCGAATGGGTGCAGTGGAGCCTCACCTCTCCATCACCAAATCCGCGCTACACGACAATCACCTCGACCGGCACCGCCGGCGAAGACATGATCTTCGACGCGCTGACCGGCCTGACGTGGCAGCTCAAGAACACGACGGCTGCCTTTTTTACGTACCCGCAGGCGCTGACCCACTGCAGCGGCCTGAGCTACGGCGGCTTCACCGTCGACTGGCGCGCCCCCTCGCCCGCCGAGCTCATGACCCTGGTCAACCGCCAGGCCGCGACAGCGCCCTATGTCAAGGCCGTATTCAGTAGCGACACCGACAGCTGGTTCTACTGGTCTTCGGCTCCGTTTGCCGGTTCCGCCTATGCGTGGGGCGTCAACTTCAGCTACGGCCTCGTCGACGCCAACGGCCAGAGCAATACCAACCGGGTG
>JBBQIO010000388.1:0-4590 GCA_038325015.1 Polyangia bacterium | reverse complement strand
CAACTCGTCATTGACCTTCGAAAGCTGCGCCGGCGTCGGAATCGCGAGCGCTTTGGGAAGCAGCCGCACCAGCAGAAAAGCCGTAGTCAAGGAGGCCACGGCGGTGATTGCCTTGACCAACCCGGCGAGCCAATAGAGCGGCGTCCACAGCGTCCAGATCTCCATCACGTGCGTGCTGCCGCAGGCGACGATGAACAGGCCGAACCACAAGAAGATCCAGTGAAACGGAATGTCCCGTCGACGCTGGACGAAGTAGACCAGCGTGAACGGAATGGAGACGTAGGCCGCCGCAATCATCGCGTCGGATGTGACGTGGAGCCAGACCAGCGATGGCTTCCACAGATAGCAGTGGCCGTGCGGCATGAAGCCGTCGGCCTCGGCCGAAAAAAGGCGGCGCAGGAGCTCGATCATCGGGACCAGTATATGAACCCTTGGCAGGTCGTGGGCTACTTACCTGAGCCTTGACCGAAAGCGGCATGGGAACTAGTACTACGCACACTTTTCCTGGGGTTCGATGCCAACCGACCTGAATTCGCTCGACACCGATATTGCGGGCAGTGACGCACTGACGCTTGCGTCGCTGCTCGGCATGCTCAAGAAGCGCGCCTGGATGATCTTGGGGATTGCCCTGAGCGTCCCGTCGCTGGTGGCGTTCGTCGTCTCCAAGCAGCCCAAGGTCTACGAGGCTTCCGCCAGCATCGTCATCGAGTCCAATGCGCCGCAGTACCTCGGCGAGGGCTTCCGCGATGTGGTCGATATGGAGACCAGCTGGTGGGGTTCCCAAGAGCACATGGCCACCGAGCTGCACGTGCTCAAGAGCTATTCGCAGGCGGTCGCGGTTGCCGGCGCGCTGTGTGAGCTGCGCACCGGCCCGACGCACGACGGTCCGCCCGCGCTGCTTGGTCTGATGCCGACGATCGATTGTCGCCGGCCAGAGTCGGTCGAGTCGGCGGCGCCGCTGCTGCAGGGCATGCTGCGCCTCGAGCCGGTCAAAGATTCGCAGGTCGTCAATCTGGTGGTCGATCTGCACGATCCCGAGCTCGCGGCGGTGATCGTCAATGCCATGGCCGATGTTTATATTCGGCGAAATCTCGAGCATCGCCTGACGCAGTCCGAGGGCGCGGCCAAATGGCTCGGCGGCGCGTATGGCGATGTCACGAGTCAGCTCAACGCGGCCGAGACTGCGCTCATCGATTTTAAGCGCAAGAACAACGTGGTCGCGGTGGGCATCGAGGATCAGCAGAACGATCTGTCCAGCCGACGCAAGAAGATCTCCGACGAGATGAGCAATGTCGAGGTCAAGCTGATCGGTCTACGCGCGCAGCGCGCCGAATACGCCATCCTCAAGAGCGACGACGTGCTCGACAGCGTGACGCCGGGCGTGACCGACAATCCAACGGTCGCCAAGCTCAAGGAAAATTACTTGAGCGAGCTCGGCAAGCTGAGCGAGATGCGCGGCCGTTATCTCGACAAGCACCCAGCGCTGATCGCCGAGCAGAGCCGCATCGAGTCGATCCGTGGCGATCTCAAGCATGAAGCCGAGCTGGCCTCCAAAGGGGTGGATGCGCAGTACGACACCTTGATGAAAGAGCAACGCGATCTCAAGTCCGCGATGGATGTCGCGATTCACGAGGCGCTGCAGCTCGAGCAGCGGGCCATCGAATACGACCGTCTGAAGCGCAATTTCGATCGCTTGAATCATCTGTCCGAACAGGTCGGCGGTCGCGAGCGCGAGACCTCGCTGGCCGGCCATCTCAAGACCAACAACGTTCGCATTCTCGATACCGCGCTGGTGCCGACGGCGGCGATCTCGCCCAACGTGCCGCGGGCGGTTGGCATGGGGCTCGCCGTCGCGCTGGCGATCAGTTTGGCGCTGGCGTTCTTCCTGGAGTGGCTCGATTCGACGGTCAAGACGCAGGACGACATCGAGCGCAAGGGGCTGTCGTTTCTCGGACTCATCCCGACCATCTCGGCCGAGGATCGCTCGCCGGAGTCGCAGCCGCCGCCCGGCGTCGCCGAATTGGTGCGCGGCGGCTCGAAGGACCTGTACACGCTATCGCGGCCGAAATCGGCCGTGGCCGAATGTTGCCGCGCGATTCGCACCAACTTGTTATTCATGTCGCCGGATCATCCGGCGCGCAGCATCGTGATCAGCTCGGCCGGGCCGCAGGAGGGCAAGACCACGACGGCTGTGAGCTTGGCGATTTCTTTGGCGCAGTCGGGTTTACGCGTGCTCTTGGTCGATACCGATATGCGTCGTCCACGACTGCACAAGGTGTTTGGCATCCCGGCCACCTCATCGGGACTGTCCAAAGCCGTGGTCGGCGAAGGCGACGTCCTGAGCATGATTTGTGAGACAGGGGTTCCGAACCTTTCGCTTTTGCCATGTGGCGCGCTGCCGCCCAATCCCGCTGAATTGATCCACGCCGAACGCTTCAAGCGCATCGTCGGAACGCTGCTCGACAACTATGATCGCGTGCTGTTCGACTCGCCGCCCATCGGCGCGGTGACCGACGCGGTCATTTTGGCGCAGCTGACCGAGGGGACGATTCTCGTGGTCAAGGCGGGCAAAACGACGCGCGACAGCTTGGCGTTCGTCGCCCGCTCGCTCAAGACCGGCGGCGGCGCAGTCAATATTCTAGGCTGCGTGCTCAACGACCTGGACGTGACGACTATGGGTCGTTACGGCTACAGCTACTACGCGCGCTACGGATATTATTATCGCCAAGAAGAGGCACCAACACCGCCGACCAGCGGGTGATTTCGTGAGCCGCTTTTTGCGTAATCCCGCGCTGCTCGGCGTGCTCGGTGTGCTGCTCGCTGCGCTCCTGACAGGACTGTCCGCGGACGGACCCGATCAGCAGCTGTACATTCCCTATCTGCAGCACTACGCGCATCCCAGCCTCTACCCGGGCGACTACATCTTCGCGTCGGACAATTACCGCGCGACTGCGTTCGTTCCGGTGTTTGGCACGCTCTTGCGGTGGAGTAGGCTGTCGACAACGCGCTTCATGTTGCTCGGCGAATACGCCGTGCTTTGGCTCTGGTTCACCGGCTTGGCCTCGGTCCTGGTACGCATTGCGGATGAGCAAGCCGCGCTCTGGGCGGTTGTGTTCTGCAGCTGGGCCCTGCCGATTCCAGGTTGCGCGGCCAATCTGTGGGAGCCAGCGCTTCACCCGCGCACCGTTGCCGCAGCGATCACCTGGGTCGCCCTTGCCAGCGTCGTGCGTCGACGCTTTGTCGCCGGCGGGATCGCTGGTGCGCTCGTTTGCAGTTTTCATCCGCTGCTCGGTGTGGGCACCGTGGCTGGTCTGGGATTGGCGAGCACGGCGTATGGCCGTCGCGCGATGGCCGAGGTCGCTCTGTCGGTCGCGTTGCCGCTGATTGTGATTCGACTGTTATGGCGTGCGCAGACGCCGCACCTGCCCTTCACTCCCGTGCAATGGTGGCTCGATATTGCGCCCGTCTCCAGCTCGTATCTGTGGTTTCAAAGCTGGCCGGCGTCGATCAAGCTTTCGTTTGGTTTCTGGATCGCGCTGACCGTGTCGGCGTGGAGCGGATTGGCCAAGACCGCCACGAACGAGCTGCGTGCTCTGTTCCGCTTCGGGTTGGCCGCGTTACCCCTGATGGGGATCGCACTTGTTGGTATGCAGATGCGGTCGCCGTTGCTGGTCGCGCTGCAAGTGCATCGCTCGTTCTTCATTTTCGAGTACGCCGCGATCGCGCTCACCGCCACCTACTTGAGTCGCTGTCTCGGCGATCGCTCGCTCTCCCCGATCGCGTTTTATGCCAGCGCGCTGGCTCCGGCGGCACATTCGCTGCATCTGGTCGCGCCAGCGACGATCGCGGTGACGCTTGCCCCGCGCTTGAGCGGCCGCTGGAGCAAACCGGCTCAGCTTGCGCTGTCCTTAGCGGTGTGTGTAGTCGTTGTCGGGCTCCACGTGCGCCATCGTCGACAAAAGCTGCCGGCCAACCCCGCTGCCGCCGACTGGAGCGCGCTTCAGTCGTGGGCTCGCGACACAACTGCGGTCGAGACACGCTTTATCGCCCCGCTCGACGAGGTACCGGGGACCGAGCCGCTCTCGGATTTTCGCGAATACAGCGAGCGGTCGGTCGTGCTCGGACGCCATGACGCTCCGCCGACGATCTTCAATCACGACCTGGCGATCGCGGTGGCCGCACGCTCACCGATCTACACGGCGTATGCGAATCGCGACTGTGATGCGCTCTTGCAGCTTGCACATCAATTCTCCGCGCAATTCGTCGTGACCGAATGGTCGTGCCCGCTGGCGCAGCACGCGAATCGCTCGGGACGTTACAGTGTTTATGCGGTCCCATGAGGCCGGTTCTGCTTGTCTGCAGCCGCGCCTCACGTTAGCGTGCGGCGCGTTGAAACTATCGATTGTCATGCCGGTCTTCAACGAGGCCGCCACCGTCGCCACGGTGGTCGAACACGTCGATCGACTCGATCTCGAAAAAGAGCTCATTGTCGTCGACGATGGCTCGACCGACGGGACCGCCGATGTGCTTCGCCAGTTCATCGGCCGCCCCGGCATCACGATTCACGTGAGCCCGGTCAATCTCGGCAAT
>JBBQIO010000387.1:0-4593 GCA_038325015.1 Polyangia bacterium | reverse complement strand
CAGGTGATCACGATGGACCGAAACAGCTGATCGTTTTCGCCGGATTACGCACTGTACGGGTGTACAGGCGGCGGCGGTGGCCGCTGAGATGATCGATGCTGATCCGTACGCAGCCGTCGCTGCACGCGGGGCCAAGCATGAAACGGAGGGTGTCAATGCACCGACTCGAGGAGCTGGTGCGGCTGCACCGGCTGAAGACCGGGGCGCGCGAGGTGGCGCGACTGTTGTCGATGGGACCGAATACGGAGCGGCAGTACCGGGAGGCGCTGGTCGCCGAAGGATTGCTGGCCGGGGCGCCGGAGGCGTTACCGCCGCTGGATGTGTTACGCGCCGCCGTCGAGAAACACCTTCCGCCGGCGGTGGTGCCACCGCATCAGCAATCCGGGATCGAGGCGTGGTTGCCGCGGGTCGAGACGCTGTGGAAACGCGGCGTGGGGCCGCTGGGGATCTGGGGGTCGAGGAGGCGGGCTCGTTCGACGGGACGTATCCGCAGGTCAAGCGGCTGTGCCGCGCCCTCCGGCGACACCGGCGTACGCGCCGAGGACGTGGCGATTCCCAATCGAGACCGCGCCGGGCGAAGTGGCGCAGGTCGATTTCGGCCACGTCGGCAAGCTCTACGACCCGTCGAGCCACCGGCTGCGCGACGCGTGGTGCTTCGTGATGGTGCTCGGCTTCTCGCGGCAAATGGTCGTGCGCGTGGTCTTCAATCAGAAGATCGAGACGTGGCTGGAGCTGCACGTCGAGGCGTTCCGCGAGCTGGGCGCGGTGGTGGCGCAGTGGCGGCGCGCGACGCTGCATCAAGACGCGCATGTGGCCTTCGACCGGCGACTGTACTCGGCGCCGTGGCCGCTCATCGGGCAGTCGCTCTGGGTGCGGGCGACGGCGGCGAGCGTGTGCATCTACACCGAGGACACGCGCGTGGCGACGCATCCTCGACGGGGCGCTGGGCCGCGCAGCACGGTAGAGGCGCACCTTCCCGAGATCGCGTCGACCTGCGACACCGGAGCCGCGCGCACTGGCAAGAGCGGGCACAGAAGATGGGGGCCGACGTGGGCGAGTACATCCAGGAGGTCTTCGATTCGTACGACGTGCTGTCGCAGCTTCGCTGTGCGCAGGCGATGGTGATGCACCTCGAACGGTTCCCGCCCGAGCGTGCGCGGCGTGCGTGTCTGCGCGCGCGCCATTACGGCAGCTATGGATATGCCGCGCTCAAGAAGATCCTGCGCGACGGCATCGACCTCGAACCATTACCGTCGGAGGTGACGCCGCAAGCGCCGGAGGCCACGCCACGCTTCGCGCGCCCGATCGCAGAGATCGTGCATTGAGCGGGCTCCGCGCGAACTCTGGTGTGCAGTCTCACTTTACGCCAGCGGTCGCGCGGCGCGGTCCTCGCGCGAGGGCGCATTCGCCTCGCACTGCGGTCCGCGCTGGGCGGAAAAGGAGAACGCTCATGAGCGCCATCGACGATCTGGTTTTGCTACTCAAGAAGCTGCGCCTCTCCGGAGTGCTGCAATCGCTCGAGCTGCGCACGCGCCAGGCGGTCGACGACAATCTAGCGCACGGCGAGTTTCTCTATCGTGTACTGGCCGACGAAGTCGAGCGGCGCGACGGCAAACAGCTCGATCAGCGCATTCGCCGCGCCGCCTTCGAGCACGCCAAGACCATTGAGGACTTCGACTTCGTCTTCAATAGCTCGGTGCCCAAGTCAAAAGTGATCGATCTGGCGACGTGCACGTTTGTCGAGCGCCACGAGAACGTGCTCCTCGTCGGGCCAACCGGTGTCGGCAAGTCGCACCTGGCGCAGGCTCTCGGCCACCGCGCGTGTCGCGCCGGTCACTCGGTGCTGTATGCGTCGGCGCAGGATCTCTTCAAGCAGCTGCGCGCCGCGCGTGCCGACAACAGCCTGGACCGGCGCATGCTTCGATACACGACCTGCGATCTCTTGGTCGTCGACGATCTCGGGCTTCGGCCCCTCGTCGGCGACGAGCCGCTCGACTTGTACGACATCATTCGTCTGCGTCACGAGCGCAGCTCGACGATCCTCACCTCGAATCGCGCCATCGAAGAATTGGCGCAGCTCTTCGGCGACCCGCTGCTCGCCAGCGCCGCCATGGATCGGCTGCTGCAGCGCGCGCACATCCTGGTTATCGAGGGCGACAGCTTCCGCAATCCGCCGCCGAACCGAGCGCGCAAGCCACGGAACAATCAAACTCAGGAGGCAGCCCGATGAGGCTCCAACACGTGAATCCGGATCCGATTGGCCGTCCCCAGTGTAAGGCTCAGGAGCGCTCGATTGTGGAGGTACCGTTCAGCTCGAAACCCGGATCCGATTGGCCGTCCCCGGTCGGATCTGATCCCCCGTCCCTTGACACGCAGACGCCGATTTTTCATCAGCCTGCTAAACTCCAGGCTGCTCGGTGTATCACTGCACCAGAAATCTTGTCGCATCGGTCGCGATACAAAACGCTTCACCACGGCGGCCGATGACGGGCCGAGGATTCGCGTCATTACAAATCGACGTTCGATTTGTAATGCATACTCACAGATTCTCGACGCTGCGAATTGAAGTGACGGTTCAGAGCACCTGGGCCTTTCGAATGTGCGCGTAAATCCGCCATTCGGGCGACTGGCCGAATCGCAACGTGGGTGAGTGCCAAGAGGCAGCAAGGAACCTACGGAAGGTGAATGTTGGAGCGCGGCCTACGACCGATGGGGAGGCCGACAAAGGATATGACTTTGCTCGCTTGGTTGCGTAGACCAATTTGGCGCTCGAGCGGATCTTCGAGCCAAGACTCCTCCGCCTCGTGGAGTGTTATGAACCCAATGTCTTCGAGATACAGGAGAGCGTTGTAGAGTTCGTCGGCTTTCCACTGCCACCGTCGATAAGCAGTGTCTCGAAGCTCTCGGACCGGAACTCGCCCACTGCGAATAGGAACCACCTGTTCGAGGTGTTTCATCAGCCGGGGATGGCTGCCAGCGTGCTCGTCCAGACAATCTGCGGCCCAACTGCTCAGGCTGCGACCTGAATGATGAGCGGCGCGGGTCCAAAGTGCGTACTGGTCTTTTGCGGCGCGGACATTCAGGTTGGCTGCGCGCACTTCGTTTTCGCGCCGGAGTTGTCGTGGTTTTTTCTTTCGCATCGCCAAAGAATTGCAAGCTGCTGCGCCGCTGGCGATCCAAACAATTCGTTGAATTTACTGGCGACGCGGACCGGAGCAGAAGAACTGCGATAAGATCGTACGCTCTGGAGCTAGCCGCCATGCGTTCCCTTCGCGTCCCCGATCCGACTACGGAAATCAAAACGACTGAGGCGCTCACCCGCCTCTTGAAAGCCTTGGAGGCCGAAGACAATGAAGTTGCCGCTGTCGACGACCCACTGCGTGCCGCGGTGGAACATCTTGCTCGTTGTGGGCCCGTATTGAAGAAAAGCGTCGACCAGTCTGTATGCATTGGTCTGCCGGCGAGTGGAAAAAGGTGCTGCGGCCTCGCGTTCGTCCTTTACTACCTCGCCCGGGAGCACAGCACGAATCCGGTTGTCAGGTCGCTACACGCGGCTGTAGTCAAAGCAAAGCCCCTGCTGCAGCTGGTCGATGAGCTTATCGACGAGCCGTCTGATGCGATGCTGAACGAGCTCAGGCACCAAACCGATCGAACAACGGTTCTACGGCGCCATCCGCTTCGTCAAGGAGTGGAGCGCTTGAAGCGAGCAATCGACAACGTGAATGCCGCCCGCGACTCGCTCGAGGAACGACTGGCGCAGGAATTTGGCCTCGCCGAGCTACACAGCCCCGTCGCTGGAAGAGGCCGGCCGCACCAAGGGCTGAAGCGCGAATTGAGCCGAGTGTTGCGCGCGACAGGACACACGGTAAACGAGATCGCACGCCTGTTGCCAGACGGCAGCGGAGAAATCGGCGCCGCAAAACGAGCACGCGAAAACGTTAGGGGTCGTCGCGATCGCCCCAAAAAAACGCCGTGACACCAGACTTCCCGTCGAGGGGAAATTCACCGAATTGATTGAATCGACGGCGACTCCCGGTTCCCTTGTAATTGCCAGCGATGCGCGATTCGACACCGAGCCTTGATTTGGCGCTCCGCGAATTGGTGCGCGACGTCGTGCGGGAGGAGCTGCGAGCAGCATCGATTCCGAGCGCAGCGCCGGCGCTTGGGCTAGTGGCGCCAACTGCCAATGGGTACCTCCTGGGGCCACGCTGCTGGACCTCCTTACTGGATGTGCTCGCCGCTTACGAGGCGCGTGTCGCGGCGATCGTCCAGGGCGATCTCGTTGAGCACATCTTCGACCACCCGAATGGTGGAGATGAACTCGCCGATCTAGCGGCTTTGCTCGTAAGCGCTGCGGGAGCGACTAACGCCTCGCGGTCGGATATGGCGCCGTCGCATACCAAACCGCCGGCGTCGCTGTCTGGAACGTTTCTCGCGTTCAAGGATCGCGTCTGATGGCGCCGCCGCGAATCTGATCCAGGTGCCGCTCTGAAACTGATCCACCCCGCGGGGTGTACATCCTATCGTTTTTTGGTCTTGGTCGTCTCTGGCTCCTCCGGTTCTGGCGCTGTGGGCTGCGCCTGGCGACGAAGC
>JBBQIO010000386.1:0-4599 GCA_038325015.1 Polyangia bacterium | reverse complement strand
GCTTGTTCTCAATCAGCGTGCCGGCAAAATCGAGCGCCTCGGTGCACAGCTTGGCGATGTCGGACGCCGAGATGTACTGATCGAGACAGGTATTGCTGTCGCTGGTCAGGCAGATGCCCCCGATGTCGCCCCAAACGGTGTCGCCGAGCCCGCCGCAGTCGACCAGCTGATTCATCAGCGCGCCGAGGCTGTTGACGCCGGTCAAGTTGGGCAGCGCCACGTTGTCGAGAAGGTCGAGAAGGACGCTGCCGATGCGCAGCCCCTGACTGTACGGATGCGCCGGCAGGGTCAGCTTGAGGCCCTTGTAGGTGCCGCTAAAGGTCGCGGTCGCGCCCTGCGGGTAGTCGTGCTCGTCGCCTTGGTAGGTGAAGGTCAAGGCGACCAGCGTGTCCTTGACCGTCATGGCACCGCCGGCACCGACGGTGATTACCAACTGGTTCTTGGCCTTCATGCCCATGAGCGCATTGGTCAGGTCGTTCGACAGCCCCATCATCGTCGTGACCAGGCCGTCGGACCAGGTGTTGAGGTCGTTGTTGATGCCGTTGACGATCGCGTCGTGAACGCCGCTGAACAGCTTGATGGCGTCGATCACGTACTTGATGACCGGCAGTTGACCGGCGACGTCATCGAGGAGAAATTTGCCGGGGCTGGCGGTCAGCTCGAGGACCAAGTTGAGGCCGCTGGCGACGTCGGGGGGCAGCGCCTCTGCCAGGTTGTAGGCGGTGGTGACGTTCCAAGTGCCGCTGAAGTCGAGGGGTGCGGTGCCGCCCGTCGTCCCGCCGCTGCCGGTGGTGCCGCTGCCCGTGGTGCCCGCGGTGGTTCCGCTGCCCGTGGTGCCGGCAGTGGTTCCGCTGCCGGTGGTGCCGCTGCCGGTCGTGCCGGCGGTGGTTCCGGTGGTCGTGCCGCTGCCCGTCGTGCCGCCGCCGGTGGTGCCGGCCGTCGTTCCGCTCGTCGTTCCGCTCGTCGTTCCGCCCGGGGGTGACGGTCCGCCGACCGCGGGTCCACAGCCGGTCAGCACCACCACAACTCCGAGCGACATCAACGTGCGAATCGTCATTGAGAGAGGCTCCTCGCCGCAACGAGGTTGTCATAAAGCAAGCCAAGGGCCAACAGCGACGCACGCGCCACAGGGGTCGCGCCTGAGCGTCGGAGCCCGCGGACAGGTCTGTTGGCCAGGGAAACGGGGTCGATGGTCCCCACGCGATGCCGTACACTGCCGCCATGTACGATTACGACCTGGTAGTCATCGGCTCCGGGCCGGCGGGCGAAAAGGGCGCCGTCCAGGCCGCCTATTTCGGCAAACGCGTCGCCGTCATCGAGCGCCTCCCCGTCGTCGGTGGCGCCTGCATCCACACCGGCACCTTGCCCTCCAAGACGCTGCGCGAGACCGCGCTCTACCTCTCCGGCTTTCGGCAGCGCGACATGTACGGCGTCTCCTGCCACGTGCGCGGCGATGTCTCGGTGCCCGAGCTGATGTCGCGGCAGCTGCCGGTCATCGGCTCCGAAGAGGACCGGCTGCGGGCCAACCTCAAGCGCCACGACGTCGAGCTGATCTGTGGGTCGGCCAGCTTTCTCGACGAGCATGCGCTCGAAGTCGTGCCCGAGGACGGCATGCCGCGACGGATCACGACCGATGCCGTGCTCATCGCCGTCGGGTCGTCGCCGTTCCGGCCGAGCTTCGTGCCTTTCGAAGACGACTGCGTCGACGACAGCGACAGCATCCTGAGGCTGCCGGCGATCCCGCGCGCGATGGTCATCCTTGGCGGCGGCGTCATCGGCTGCGAGTACGGCTCGATGTTCGCCGCGCTCGGCACCAAGATCACGATCGTCGAGGGGCGCGACCACATCCTGGGCTTCCTCGACTTCGAGATCAACGAGCTCCTGGCGCAGCAGCTCGGTCGGCTGGGCGTCGACCTGCAGCTTAAAAAAGAGGTCGTCGACGTCGGTCGGCAGCACGGCGTGCTGCAGTGCACACTAAATGACGGCACCATCCTGCCCTGCGAGCGGCTGCTGTTCGCCGGAGGTCGCGCCGGCAACACCCGCGGCTTGGGCATCGAGCGCATCGGGGCGCACGCCGATAGTCGTGGCCTCCTCAAGGTCGACGACCACTACGCCGTGATCGGCGCGCGCGGCGGGCGTGTCTACGCCGCCGGTGACGTCATCGGCTTTCCGGCGCTGGCGTCGGTGGCCATGGAGCAGGGGCGGGTCGCGTCCTGCCACGCGTTCGACATCGGCTACAAGACCCGCGTCGCGCAGCTCTTTCCGTACGGCCTGTACACGATTCCCGAAGTCTCGATGATCGGCGAGACCGAAGAGTCGGCCAAGAAAAAGGGGCTCGACTACGAGGTCGGGCGCGCCGCCTACCGCAACAACGCACGCGGACAGATCGTCGGCGACATCGACGGAATGCTCAAACTGATCTTTTCGGTGCGCGACAAGAAGCTGCTCGGCGTTCATGTCCTGGGCGAGCGCGCCACCGAGCTCGTGCACATTGGCCAGAGTGCCATGCACTTCGGCGGGACGATCGACGACTTCATCGCGCAGGTGTTCAATTTCCCGACGCTGGCCGAGCTCTACAAATACGCCGCGTATGACGGGTTGGGGCGTTTGTCGCGCCGCGTTGCAACCGCTTCTGCCGTGGTATAACGCGCGCCATGCGTGTGCTCATCGTCGGTGCCGGTTGCGTGGGCTCGGTGCTCGCGCGCTTTTTGGAAGCGGTCAAGGCCAACGAAGTGACCTCCTACGTGCGCGCCGGCAAGCGCGCGCAGCTGACGCGAGTCAAGCTGTGCGACGTGCGCTCGGGCGAGCTGCATGTTCGCGAGCGGCCGACGCTGATCGAGGCGGGGCAGCGACCGCCGATGGTCGATGCGGTGATCTTGGCGGTGCGCGGCGATCAGCTCGACGAGGCCATGCTGGTCATTCCGCAGGTGGCCGTGACCGCGGCGATCTGCACGGCGACCTCTGGACATGATGATTTGGCGCGCCTGCGCGCCCGCTTTCCGGGGCGCGTGGTTGTGCAGCTACAGCCCATGTTTTTCGCCTATCCCGATGGCGATGCGATTCGCTGGTGGAGCCCGCCGCTCAGTAAGACCCTGGTGAGCTGGGAGAATGACGAGTCGGCGCGCGCGTTCGCCGACGAGCTGGCGCAGACCCTGGCCGCTGGCGGCTTGCCGACGCGTACCGTGCGCACCGTCGAGAAGACGCGCCAGGCGCTGCTCGCCGCGCTGACCCCGCTCTTGGCAGGCTGGGAGCTGGCCGGCTGGGACGCGACCGAATTGGCGCGCAATCCCGAGCTGCGCAAGCTGTCGGCCTCTGCGATGCGCGAGGCGCTGCGCGGTCTGCCGACGAGCGCGCGGCTGTTCGGATTCGTGCCGCGCCTCTTGTACCAGGCTGCGCTTCGTGCCGCACCGCTTTTGCCCAACGACACCAAAGAGATGTGGCGCGTGCATGGTCCGAAGGTCGCGGTTCAGACGCGGCTCGAGATCGACGCGCTGGCCGCGCGCAGCGTTGGCCACGCCGAGCAGCTCCTCGAGCTGCGACGACGTCTGTCGTAGTGCCCGACCCGACGGAAAAAGAGTGGCGGGCGCAGCGCCTGTTGCGCGCCCTGGCCGGGCAGCCCGTCGACACCACGCCGATCTGGATCATGCGGCAGGCCGGTCGTTATCTGCCTGAGTACCGCGCGACGCGGGCGCGCGCCGGCGATTTTTTGACCCTGTGCAAGACGCCGGAGCTGGCCTGCGAAGTGACCGTGCAGCCGATCGATCGGCTTGGCGTCGACGCCGCAATTCTGTTCAGCGACATCTTGATTCCCGTCGAGAAGATGGGCGTTCCGCTCGATTTCACCGAGGAGGGGCCGCGGCTCCAGCCGGTGCGCGACCGGGCCGGAATCGAGGCCTTGCGCGTGCCGGACATCGAAGGCGAGCTAGGCTATGTGCTTGACGCGATTCGGCTGGTGCGCCGCGCGCTCGACGGGCGAGTGCCGTTGATCGGTTTTGCCGGGGCGCCGTTCACGCTCTTGACCTATGTCGTCGAGGGGCACACCGGGAAACAGTTCATCGAGACCAAGCGCCTCTTGTACACCGCGCCCGAGGCGGCGCACCTGCTCTTGGGCAAGCTCGCCGATTGCGTAGCCGTCTATCTGGCGGCGCAGATTTCCGCCGGCGCCGAGGTCGTGCAGCTGTTCGACTCCTGGGTGGGGCAGCTCGGGCCGGACGATTTTGCGGTCTATGCCAAGCCGTACGTGGCGCGCATTGTGACTGCACTCAAGCCGCTCGGCGTGCCGATCATCTACTTTGCCAATGGCGGGTCGACCCTCTTGACCGACGCCGCCGATCTCGGCTGTGCACTGGGAGTCGACTGGCGTCTGCCGATCGATCACGCGCGCAAACTGGTCGGGCCCGACGTGACACTGCAGGGCAACCTCGATCCACTGACGCTGCTCGGGCCGGTCACCGACCTGGAGCCGCGCGTGGCGGACATCCTGCGTCGTGCCGGCGGCCATCGACACATCTTCAACCTGGGCCATGGCATCGTCCCCCCGACGCCGCCCGAGCACGCCAGCGCGCTGGTAGAGATGGTCCATCGCCTGGGCCAAACTAG
>JBBQIO010000385.1:0-4606 GCA_038325015.1 Polyangia bacterium | reverse complement strand
AGCGTTGTACCAGGGGAAGAACGATCGGCAGTAATCGAGCCCATCGACGAGCCCGCCAAAGCGATCGGGAAAACCAGGGTGATACTTCAGAGTGCGAAACTGACTCTCGGAGAACGGGTTGTCGTTCGAGACGTGTGGCCGGCTGTGGCTCCGCTCCACGTCGAGCACCGAGAGGAGCTGCACCAGCGGCTTGGCCTTCATGGGCGAGCCGCGGTCGGCGTGCAGCGTGAGCTGACCCGGCCCGATCCCGTGCTTGTCGCAGGTCGCACGCACGAGCCGCTCGGCGAGCTTTCCGTTCTCCTTGTCGGCGAGCATCCACCCGACGACGTAGCGGCTGAAGAGGTCGAGGATGACGTATAGGTAGAGGTAGACCCACTTCTGGTGCGTCTTGAGCTTCGTTATATCCCACGACCAGACCTGGTTTGGTGCCGTCGCCAGCAGCTCCGGCTTGGTGTAGTGCGGGTGCCGCAGTTGATCGCGCAGCTCCAGCCACGTCTCGATCTTCTGATTGAAGACCACGCGCACGACCATTTGCCGCGAGAAGCCGAGCACCATCACGAAGCACCACGCGTCGCGCTGCCGGTGGCTCGACGGGTCGTAGAGCTTGCCGACGTGCCCGAAATCGACCTGCGCCACTTCGCCCGGCGCGGTCTCGACGGGAATCGCTACGTCCTCGGCGCGTACGCCCCGGTGTCGCCGGCGGGCGCGGCACAGCCGCTTGACCTGCGGATACGTCCCGTCGAACGAGCCCGCCTCCTCGACCCGTAGCCGCTCCCAGATCGCCAGCGGCCCCACGCCGCGTTTCCACTGCGTCTCGACCCGCGGCAACCACGCCTCGATCCCCGATTGCTGATGCGGTGGCACCACCGCCGGCGGAAGGTGCTTCTCGAGGGCGGCGCGTAACACCTCTAGCGGCCTCTAGCGGCGGTAACGCCTCCGGCGCCCCGGCCAGCAGCGACGGCTGCGTACGGGTCAGCATCGATCATCTCAGCGGCCACCGCCGCCGCCTGTACACCCGTACAGCACAACACCACCGCCAGCGCGATCCGATTGGCCGTCCCCAACCGGATCCGATTGGCCGTCCCCACCGCGATCCGTTTGCCCGTCCCCACTACGAACTGATAGAGCGTCCCGTCACAACAATTTGCTACGGATCGCGCGTTTGACTCCCACCACCGCATGACCGCAGGCTCGGCGGCCGCCTATGCGGCCTCCGAGCAGTGGGCAACGAAGCCGCAAATCTTCGTCGCGCCCTCGAAAACGGGGAACGAAAGAAGAATCGGCGCGCAGGCGCCGATTTTTCATCAGCCTGCTAGCGGCGAATCTTCCACCTTGAATTGGAGTCGCCGACCATGGTCCACTCTCCGGGCTGTGGTGTGGCGGCTCGTGTTGGGGGATGTCGTGAGTGTTGCCGACTGCAAGCTCTACATGGAATTGCAACGAGTACATGTACTCGTTTTCGGCGAGCTTTTATCTCGTCCTATTGAACAACAAACCAGCCTTCGGTCGGTTGTGAGCGGTGAACGGAGAGGATGATGGCCGACGACCGCGCCTTCCCCGCTACGCCTGCCGCAAATCCGAGCCGTGCCGCTTCCATGCAAAGCGCATCGCAGCCGAGCACGCCGGCACCGAGCGATGGCCAGCAGAGTGTGCTGGCGCTGCCGACGCTGCCGACGGGTGGGGGCGCGATTCGCGGAATTGGTGAGAAGTTTTCCGCCAACCCGGTCAATGGAACCGCTGCCTTTAGCGTCCCACTCCCGATTTCCCCGGGCCGGGCTGGAACAACTCCGCAGCTCAGCCTTTCTTACGATGCAGGCGCCGGTAACGGCGTCTTCGGTTGGGGCTTCAGCCTGGGACTGCCGGCCATCACGCGTAGGACGAACAAAGGGCTACCGCTCTACCGTGACGCTCAAGACAGCGACACTTTCATCCTCTCTGGGGCGGAGGACCTCGTTCCAGGACCGACGCCCGACGAGCCCAGGACCCTCGCCGACGGCACGAGCTACCTGATACGCCGCTACCGCCCGCGCATCGAGGGCCTGTTTTCCCGCATCGAGCGCTGGACGGATATCGCGACGGGCATCGCCCTCTGGCGTTCAGTCTCTAAGGACAACGTCACTAGCACCTATGGGTCTAGCGAAGAGTCGCGCATCTTCGATCCCGCCGATGACACGCGGGTGTTTTCGTGGCTCATCGACGAAAGCCGGGACGACAAAGGCAACGTCACCAGCTACGGGTACAAGGCCGAAGACATCGCCGGTGTCGATGCCACTGCATCCGAAGAGAGCTACCGACTCGCGCAGCCGGGCGCGTTTTGCAATCGTCACCCGAAGCAAGTTCGTTACGGCAATCAAGTCCCTTTTCAGGCAGACAGCTGGCTCTTTACCATCGTCTTCGACTACGGGGAGCACAACAGCCCATTGCCGACGCCGACGCCGACGCCGACGGGCGAGCCGGCATGGGCGGTGCGCGCCGATCCCTTTTCTACCTATCGCGCGGGCTTCGAGCTGCGGACCTATCGCCTCTGCCAGCGCGTGCTGATGTTTCATCTTTTTCCCAACGAGCTCGGCAGCGCAGCCACGCTGGTTCGCTCGTTGGATTTAGGCTATGGCGGCGGGTCACCGATTGCTTCGTTCGTCGGCAAGATTACGCAGCAAGGTTACGTCCTCGCCACCGATGGGCGTAGCTA
Source organism: Polyangia bacterium (assembly GCA_038325015.1). Taxonomy (GTDB): domain Bacteria; phylum Myxococcota_A; class Polyangia; order Palsa-1104; family Palsa-1104; genus JBBQIO01. The sequence continues at coordinate 1,917 of JBBQIO010000385.1, read as the reverse complement.
CCAAAACAGTGCCTATCCGCCCGTCGAGCTGTTTTATTCCGAAGCCAACATCGACGAGACGGTGCGAGAGCTCGACGCCGATAGCCAGGCGAACCTGCCGGTTGGGCTGAGCGCCGGATATCAATGGGTGGACCTTTACAGCGAAGGGCTCTCCGGCATTCTCACGCAGCAGGCGGGCGCGTGGCTCTACAAGTCGAATCTCGGCAATGGAAGCTTCGGTGCCACGCAGGTCGTCGGCCAGATCCCCGCCATCGCCGACCTCAATCGCGGCCGTCAGCAGATCCTCGACCTCGACGGCGACTCGCGCAATGCGCTGGTCCAGTTTCAGCGGCCGGTGCCGGGTTTCCAGCGACTCGAGAACAGCGGGACGTGGGGAGCGTTCAGACCATTTCATCAATTACCTGTCGTCGACTGGAATGATCCCAATCTTCGTCCCATCGACCTAACCGGGGCCGGCCGCGCCGACCTCCTCATTACAGAAAATGAAGTCTTTACCTGGTATCCATCGCAGGGCTCCCTTGGCTTCGGGCCAGCTGCTCGTGTGGCGGCGTCGCTCGACGAGAAACTCGGCCCACGGTTGCTGTTCTCGCGCGCCACGGACGGAACAGAAGCAATTTATCTCGCCGACATGAGCGGCGACGGACTCTCCGACCTCGTTCGTATCCGCAACGGCGAGGTCTGCTATTGGCCAAATTTGGGATATGGCCGCTTCGGTGCGCGCGTGAACATGAATGGCGTGCAGGCGTTCGATCGCGCCGACCAATTCAGCCAACGGCGCATTCGCCTGGCCGATGTCGATGGGTCGGGCACGACCGACATTCTTTATCTGAGCGCGGACCACGTCGCCGTCTATTTCAATCAAGCAGGGAACTCCCTGAGCGAGCCGCAGTTCCTGACGCAGCTACCTCGCATCAACGGCGAAACCAATGTCACTACGGTCGACCTGCTTGGTAACGGCACCGCGTGTCTCGTCTTCTCATCGGCCCTGCCGCAGGATGTGTTGCGGCCACTTTTGTACGTAGATCTCATGGGCGGCACCAAGCCGCACCTGCTTACGCGCATCGTCAATAACCTGGGCGCCGAGACGCAGATTGGCTACGCACCGTCGACGAAGTTCTATCTCCAGGATCAACAGGCCGGGCTGCCTTGGATTACCAAGCTGCCGTTTCCCGTTCAGGTCGTCGAGCGTGTGGAGAGCTGGGACGCCGTCGGTCAAACCCGATTCGTGACGCGCTACACGTACCACCACGGTTACTACGATGGTGTCGAACGCGAATTTCGCGGCTTCGGCATGGTCGAGCAATACGACTCCGAAGAGCTGGCGGTGCTCGAGGGCGGCGCACTGTTACCACCGGCCGCCAACGACAGCGATCCGACTTCGAACATCCCTCCCGTCCGCACCATGACCTGGTTCCACACGGGCGCCTACCTCGTCGGCGGTGCCGTCAGTCGGCAGTTCATGAACGAGTATTGGCGGGCGCCGGGTCAGGCTGACGCCGACTTCGCCGCGCTGCTCCTCAACGATACCATCTTGCCGACGGGTCTTTCTGCCGAAGAGGAGCGCGAAGCCTGTCGTGCGCTGAAGGGGTCGATCCTTCGGCAAGAGGTCTACGCGGACGATTCGTCTGCGAAATCCGCTCTGCCCTATTCCGTTTCCGAGCGGAATTACGCCATTGAAACGATCCAGCTCCGGGGTACGAACCTGCATGCGGTCTTCTTCGTTCATCCGCGCGAGGCCTTGAGCTATCAGTACGAGCGCAACCCAGACGATGGCCGCGTCGGTCACGAGCTGACGCTGGCTGTCGACGATTTTGGCAACGTCATTTCCGCAGCAACGGTCGCCTACGGTCGCACTCCCAGCCACGCGCTGGCTGGTGACGACGGCACCAAGCAGACCCAGCTCTTCTGTAGCGTTGT
>JBBQIO010000384.1:0-4616 GCA_038325015.1 Polyangia bacterium | reverse complement strand
GTGCGTTTGAAGAGGTAGCCCAGGATCGGGATATCGCCGAGGAGCGGCACCTTTTCGACGGTCTCCGACACGCTGTCTTTGATGAGACCGCCGATGACGATGGTCTGCTGATCGCGCACCGTGACCACGGTCTTGACCGTGCGCTTGGTGGTCGATGGTCCGAGGCCGTTGAAGTTGGGATTGGCCACGTCGGAAATCTCGTTGTCGAGCTCGAGCCGGACGAAGTCCGAGTCGTTGACGTGTGGCGTGATCTCCATCTTGAGCGCGACGTCCTGCCGCTGCACCGACGTGCCGATGCCGATCGAGCCCGGCGTACTTCCGGTCGCTCCAGGAACTCCACCAAATCCACCAAATCCACCAAGTGAGCCAGGAAAAGGGAGATTCTGGCCAACCAGCAAGGTTGCCTTCTCGTTGTCGGTCGTCAAAATATGCGGCATCGACACGACATTGACGTCGCTGTTGGTCTGGATGGCCTGCAAAAACACGCCGAAGCTGGGGATCGACGTTCCCGGCGGCAATCCCAAGATGGTGTCGGCGCCGGGAATCGGCGGCCCGCGCAGACCCGCGGCCAAGCCGGTCAGCGACGCCGGATTGAACACCAGCGAATTGACGCTGGAATCGGGGATCGAGGCGCCGTAGACCAGCGACTGACTGGAGCCCGAGCCGATGGTGTCGCCGCCGTGATAGCCAATGCCGAGCTGCCGCGACTTGTCGATCGACACCTCGAGGATGGTCGCCTCGACGAACACCTGCCGCCGCGGAATGTCGAGCCGCTTGATGAGCTCGTGCACCGTCAGGTAGTCGCGCCCCGAGGCCAGGATGACCAAGGAGTTGGTCGGCTTGTCCGACGCAACGCGCACGTCGCCCTCGAAGAGCACGGTGTGCGCTTGGCCGGGCTGCGGCGGCTGCGATGCCGGCCTCGTCGGTGCCGCGCCGCCTTTGGACACGCCCGCGCCCAGGCCGCCGAGCGTCGAGGCGACATCCTCGGCATTGGCATTCTCCAGCGGCACGACGTGGACACGATCGGCGGCGACGTCGCCCGGAGTCGCGGTGAGATCGAGGTGATGCACCAGGAGCGCCACCCGCTCGTAGGCCTTTTGCGTCGACACGATGATCAGCGCGTTGGTCCGGTCGTCGGGCAGAATTTGCGTGATCGCCACGTCGCCGCCGAGCGGACCGAGCTGGAGCTCACTGGCGGTGTCGCCGTTGACGTTGATGCGGGTCCGCCGACCGCCCACGCCTGGCGGCGGCGCCGCGCCCGTTTTGCCGACGCCAAACACGGTCTGCAGCATGGTCGCCATCTCGGTCGCCGGCACGGTGTGCAGCTTGATGATGTAGATGCGCTCGCCGCCGAGCGGCACGTCGAGCTGCTTGACCACCTGCTCGATGCGCGCAATGTTGGTCGACAGATCGGTGATCACCAGCATGTTGGTCGGCGCATAGGGCGTGACTTCGCCGTCCTTGCCCTTGAGCTTGTCGAGCACCGGCTTGAGCTCGTCGGGGGTGACGTGCTCAAGGCGCAGCATGCGCGTGACGTACTGATCCTGTGCCGGCGGCGCGCTGTCGCTGTAGATCGGAATCGCGCTCTCTTTGGCGCGGCTCGACTCGATGATTTTGAGGACCTTGCCCTCAGGCTGCACGGTCAGACCCATCGACTCCAGGGCCGACAGAAACATGCGATAGGCCTCGTTCACCGTGATGGTGTCGGGCGCCAAGATCGTGACCTTGGCCTGACGCACGGTGCCGGGCACGATGAACGGCCGACAGAGCATGGGCGAAATCGTGTTGAGCAAATTGATGAGGTCAACCTCGCCGCGCAGCTCCCAGCGGAAGCGCTGATTGGCCGGATACTTCTTGCAAGCGGTGGCCTCTTTTTCACCGGGCAAGGGCGGCGGCTCGGCCGGGGGCGTCCCCGGCGCAGTGGCCGGCGCAGCGACGGGCGCGGCCACCGGCGGCGCACCGACGGGAATCGGCTTGGCCGGCTGCAAGCTACGCGGAACGCCGACACGATTTTGCGCGCCCGCCGGCGCCGCGGCCAACAGCATGCACGCCAGCAACAGCGCTCGAGGTACGAATCGCATAGTAGTACGCAAGGCCAAGGGCATCGCCGGGTTCCTCATCGGATCGTGTAGTCGAGCGGGACGGTATCGTTGTGTCGCTCCACCTGAACCGACAGGTGGCTCGCGTTGCGCAGCTTCGAGAACAGCGCCATCGCCGCGTCGAGCGTGGTCATGTCGTTGCCGTTGATGGCTTTGATCGTGTCGCCGTTTTGCAGGCCCATCTTGCCGAAGATCGAGTTGGGCCGGATGGCGTAGACCTTAAACCCCTTGGGCGTTGGCACGAAGCGCGCCGACGTCGCCAGCATGTTCATATTGGTGAGCAACTTGTCGACGAGCGCGCGATCGACAACGCAATTGTTGTTGGTGCAGGTAATGCCGCCGTTGATGTCGCCCGGCTCGGCGGCCGCGAGGACCGGCGTGGCGGCCGCGGCGGCTGGCGGTGGTGCGGTGCCATCGAGCTCGATGTATTCGAGCCGTCCCTGATTGCGAAAATAGACGCGCTTGGGAACCACCTTGATGACCGTCGCACCGGTGGCAAACAGCTGCTTGCCGCGCGCGAACAGGTCGGGGTCCTTCTCTTTGGTCGACAGATCGCGCACCACGGCCATCGACCACTGATCGTCGGTCAGGCTGACCATGGTCGAGACCAGCTCGAGATTCAGCGCCGACTTGACCGGCGCGTTCGACTGAACGACCGGCTCGCCGCCCGGCGATGGCGAGGGCGCAGCCGGCGCGCAGTTGGAGCAAAAAAGATCGCGCGAGACGATCGCCGCCGACTCTTTGCCGTGCAGCTTGGCCGGGGGCGCGATCGGCGGAGCGCGACGCAACATGCGGGCGTCGTCGTTGCCGGTGATGAGATAGGCCGCCTCGATGAGATGCGTGGCCGCGCGGCCGCCGAGGAGGCCGCACGTGGCGACCACCACCAGGTTCACCAGCCAGAAATAGCGTTTTAAAAGGACGTCCATGGAGCTATCGCCGCAACAGTGCAGCAAGCTCAGTGCCAGACTCGCCCGTGGAAAACCTTTATGGGATTGGCTAGTTACGGTCTTGAGGCGGCGATTCTCTTGCCAATTTGGCAAGGCCGCTTCGGTCAGTCGGGATCTTTTGTCGAAGCCGACAATGGAGCCCCAATCCCTGGGCCGGTGCCCGTCGCTGCGGCCGCTGTACCTTGGGGGTCGAGCTTGCGATAAATGGTGCGCGTCGCGATGCCCAGGAGCTGCGCCGCCAGCCGCTTGTCGCCTTTGGTGTGGCGCAGCGTTTCGTGGATCACACGCAGCTCGATCTCTTCGAGCGGCGTGCCGACCTCGAAGCTGAGCGTGTGCGGCGAGCTGCCGCCGACCCGCGGCATCGACACCTCCCGCGGAAGATCGTCGACGTCGATGATGGTCGACTTGGAGAGCACGACGGCGCGCTCGACGGCGTTCTCGACCTCGCGGACATTGCCCGGCCACAGATAGTCGGTCATCGCGTCGAGCGCGGCCTGGGTGAAGCCGGAGATCAATTTTTGATTCTTGTCGCGAAAGCGCGCCAAGAAGTGCTCGGCCAGAAGCGGAATGTCGTCGCGGCGATCGCGCAAAGGCGGCACCTGGAGCGCGATGACGTTGAGCCGGTAGTAGAGGTCCTCGCGAAACGCCCCTTCGGCGACGGCGCGCCGCAGATCGCGGTTGGTCGCGGCTACGAGGCGAATGTCGATGCGCTGCGACTTGCCGCCGAGCCGCTCGATCTCGCCCTCTTGCAAGACGCGCAGGAGCTTGACCTGCACGGCCAGCGGAATGTCGCCGATCTCGTCGAGAAACAGGGTGCCGCCGTCGGCCAGCGTGAAACGTCCGTCGCGGCGCTGCGTGGCACCGGTAAAGGCGCCTTTTTCGTAGCCAAACAGCTCGGCCTCCAAAATTCCCTCGGGAATGGCGGCGCAGTTGACCGGCACGAACGGGCGCGCGGCGCGCGGCGACAGCTCGTGAATCTGCCGCGCCAAGAGCTCTTTTCCGGTGCCCGATTCGCCCAGCAATAGGACCGTCGCCTGCGACGGCGCGGCCTGGGTGACCACTTCGAGGGTGCGACGCATGGCCAGCGATTGTCCGACGATCGATCGGCGCCGGGTCGCTTCGAGCTGCGCCCTGAGCGTGCGATTTTCGATCACCAGCGTGTGCCGCTCGAGCGCCTTGTCGACGACGCGGACGACGTGCGCGCGCTTGAGCGGCTTGGTGATGAAGTCGTAGGCGCCCTCGCGCATGGCTTCGACCGCTGTCTCGACGGTGCCGTGCGCAGTCATCAGCACGACCTCGGTCTCGGGCGAAATCTGCCGCGCGGCTTTCAAGAGGTCGACGCCCGACATGCCGGGCATCATCAGGTCGCACAAAAGCGCGTCAATGCGCTGCTTGCGCAAGATCTCCAGCCCCTCTTTGCCGTCGCCGGCGACGAGGACGGTCAGCCCTTCGCGCGCGAAGATGCGCTGTAGAGACTCGAGATTGGCTCGCTCGTCGTCGCCGACGAGCAGCGTCGGCTCTGGGGTGCGCGCGTTCATGGCTTCGGCAATTCGCACGAATCGGACCAAGG
>JBBQIO010000383.1:0-4627 GCA_038325015.1 Polyangia bacterium | reverse complement strand
ATGGGCCGCGCTCGGTTATAGGTGGCCCATGGGCCTCTTCGACCGCTTGTCCACGCTCCTACGCTCCAATGCCAACGCCGCCATCGACAAGATAAGCGACCCGGGCCGCGAGGTGGAGCAGCGCCTCCTCGATCTGCGTGCACAGTACAAGCTGGCGCAGCAGCAGACGCAGGCGGCAATGGTGGCCGAGCGACGGGAGCGGCAGACGCTCGAGCAGCTCACCAAGAGCAGCGACGAATGGCAGGCGCGGGCCGAGCGTGCCGTTCGCGCCGGTGACGACGCGCTGGCCACCGAAGCGCTGGGGCGCAAGGTCGAGGTCGATCGCTTGCGTCAGAACGCCGAGGCGGAGCTCGCCGGGCAGCGCGCTGCCGTCGAGCAGATGACGTCCCTCTTGCGCCAGACCGAGGGCACGCTCAAGGCGCTCGAGACGCGCAAAGAGACGCTCAAGGCCGAAGCGCGGCAGCACAAGCTGGGCGCTCCTGGGACGGACGCGGCCAAGCGCTACGATCAGCTGGTGACCAATGTGGATGTCGCCGAGGCCGAGGTTGAGCTCGACGACGAGCTGGCCAAGGCGCGGCACGAGGACCAGGCCAGCTTGGAGGTGGTGCGCAAGCTCGACGAGCTCGACAAGACGAACGACATGGACACGCGGCTAGCCGCGTTGAAGGCCAAGATGGAGCCGCCCAAGTAGGCGCCGCCTTCCGAGTCGATCGCGCGCGCTACTGGCCCTTGAAGAAGAAGGGGAACGACACGACACACACGACGCCGTTGGGCTTGGGAAACTGCCAGGCGCGGACCTGACGCGCCATGCAGCTCTCGGCGTCTGCGTTGCCCAAGGACGAGCTGTCCACCTTGGACGAGTCGACGCGCCCCTCCAGATTGACCTTCCAGCCAATGACCACTTTGCCGGCCAGGTGCGGAAAGCGCTGCAGCTCCTTTTCGTAGCAGAACTGGATCGCGGCGGCGTGCGACTGCACCACCTTGAGGATCTGCTCCTTGGAGAGCCCCCCGTCGGCCGATGGGGTACCGGTGGTGACCGAGACCTTGAGCTCCTTGACAACATGGCCGCCGCCGCTGCCTGTGTTGTGCGCGCCGTGGCCGCCGCCGCCCACCGCCAGATTTCCGACCCCGAGGAGCTGGCCTTTGCCGGTCCCGCCGCCGCCGCCGCCCTCGCCGCGCGTGCCCATGCCGCCCGAGCCGCGCCCAATGGCCAGCTCGGCGCCTTTGAGACCGGCGAGCGCAGTGGTTACGCTGGCGTCGTTGTCCGAGAGCAGGCTTTTGAGCGCCGCCGACTGCTTGGACTGCTTGATGGTGCCGAGGAGGCCCATCGTGGATACCTTGGCGGCAATCTGATCTTTTGGACCTTTGGGAATCTTCGTTTCCTTGACCTTCGAGTCGGGATTTCCGACTTTGCCCTCTTTGCCTGCAGCTTTCTTACTGGCGTCGTCTTCTCTTACTTTTCGAACTTCTTGCTTCTGCTTTTCCGGCGGAGGCTCTTTGACCTCCAGCAAGATCTTGGCGATCGCCGCCGATGGGGGAGGGTCGACATCGAGCGTTTCGGTCGGCTCCCAGGCAATCCACGCCACCAGCAAGAGCGAGCCGAAGACCAGCGCGCTCATGGTCAGCGCTTGACCGAAGTAGCGGTCGACGAACGGCGGGCGATTGCGCAGATTGACCATCGCCGGCAGGAACTGGAAAAACAGCGCGACGTCGCCCGCCGGGTCGAACGCCACGATGCCCCAGTCCGACTCATTGAGCGTGTACGAAGGCGAGCTGCCGCGACGGGTCAGCTCCGAGATGGCCTGCGTTTGCCCGTTCGTGTGCAACTTGCCGTGGAGGCCCGGGGCGAGTTGCAACGTGAAGGTCGTCCGGCTCGCCTCGGTGGTGATCAGCGTGAAGCTGTCGCCGAGCGCGGCCGACGAAGGCATGGCGAAGACGTCCTGCCGCCGGTTGCCGATCGAGATGTTCTCGGGCTGCGCGAAGACCTTTTCTTGGAGCGCCTCCCCGCGCCAGACCAACACGACGCGCAGCGCGCGGCCGGCGTAATTCTGCTTGGCCATGCGCTCTACATCTCCGACGTCGAGCGTTCGAGCTCGGGCAAAAAGCTGCGGTGCTCGGGCGTCGTCGAGTCGAACTCGCTCTTCATGCGGTTGAGAAAGTAGAGCAGCTGCGGCGTCTTGAGCTTGCCGTCGATGTCGAGGCCAGTGAACGTGTAGTTTTTGCTCTTCTGGCCGTTGGGGCCGATGGTCGTCGGCGGCTCCGACGACGAGGCCTTGCTCTTTTTGGCGTCGCTCTTGTCGGCCCACGCTCCGGCAGGTACGAGCAGGAGCAGAGACGAAACTACGAACCAGGCCGCGCGACGCTTCATGAGCCACCTCGCTTGGCCGGCGCCGCCGCCGGTGCAGACGTAGATTGTGACGCGGGGGGCGCCTTGGGCGCAAGCTCGCGGGCGCGAGATTCGGCATCCGGCCGACGCGGATGGTTTTTCGGCGCCACGCGCAAAAACTCGGCCAGCTTGTTCGCCGCCTCAGCAGGCTGCTTGTCGAAATCCATGTACAAAATCGCCAGATCGAACAGCGCGTCGGGCGCCGTGGGATCGATCTGCAGCGCCGCTTCGAACGCCGCCCGCGCGCGCTTGAGCTGCCCCTGGCCGCGCTCCGCCACGCCGAGCGCGATCCACGCGTCGACGTCGTGCGGATCGCTGCGGGTCACGCGGCTGAGCTCGCCGGCTGCGCGAGCGTAGTCGCCGCAATCGAGATAGACGGCGGCCTTGTTGCGCCGCGCCGCGCTCAGCGTCGGGTCGAGGCGCGCGGCTTGATCGAAATGCGAGAACGCCTCTTGATCGTGGCGGCGCGTCAACGCGACCAGACCGAGGTCGTTCCAGGTCTCGGCCGCCACGCGCGACAGCTCGTCGCAGGACTTGCCCTTGGGCCCGGCCGCGGCGCTCTTGTCGGTTTTGTCGTTGGCGCACGGTCCGAGCGCTTCGATCGCCCGCTGCAGCACGAGCTCGGCCAGCTCCAGCTGCTGCTTGGCGCGATAGGTCAGCCCCAGCTCGTTGAGCGCTTCGGCCGAGCGCGGGGTCAGGCGCAGAACCTGGCGCAGCGATTCGACCGCATCGTCGAGCTTGCCGCCGATGCGCTGGGCCCGCCCGAGCTCGATCCGTGCTGCCGGCGGCGCGTCTGGATGGGCCGCGACCCAGCTCGATAAAAGGTGGGCGCCGTCGGAGGCCCGGCCCGAATCAACATAGGCCTGCGCCAGCGCAAGGGTGACCTCGAAGCGGGTCGGCGCGAGCTTGACCGCGCGCTCCAGGACGGACACCGCTTCGTCGCCGCGGTGGCGCGAAAGCCCGATCCAGCCGCGGTCATACAGCGCCTCCCACAGCTTGGGATCGGCGGCAATCGCCGCGTCGAGCCGATCGATCGCGCGGTCGTAGTTGGCCGGGCCGAGCCGAATCAAACGCCCGGCATCGGCCAGCGCGTCGGCGGCTTCGGGGCGGGTCGGCGCACGCTCGACATGCGTCGCTGCCGTATGGCCGCATCCAACGCTGCCGGCCAGCGCACCTGCCATGATCCAACGCTTCAACAAGCGCGTGTGCATCATGGCTGCGCACTCGAGTAAAAGGGCAGCGGGGCGTGGCGATCCGCGGCCATCGGCCGGCCGCGCGATTCGGCCTCTTTGGGGTACTCCTGATCGTCGAGCCGACCGAGCGCCTCACGCAGGCGCTGCGTAAAGTCGTTGTACACGCCTAGCTCGAGCGCCTTTTTGTAGCCGCCTTTGTAGGCGTCGAGTGCCTTGTCCTCGACGATGACGACGTACTTTTCCAGCTCGTCGCGGTAGACCTGCTGCTCTTCGGCATTCAAGCCGGTCGGCACCGGCGTGTCGCGCAGTGCCTTTGCGAAGCGCTCGTAGGCGTCGCCAATGCGGTACAGGCCCGCCGTCGCCCACTCGGGATCGCCGAAGCTGACGACGTCGAGATAGGCGGCCTTGGCCTTGTCCATCCACGCAGACTTGGCCTCCAGCGTCTTGGCCAGCTGCTTGGGGTCGGAGGCCAGCTTGGAGCGCTCGAACTCGTGGAACAGCGCCTCGCCCTCGAGGTAGCGGGCATGCGCCGCGCTGTGCGCCGCCGCGTGGTCGGCCTCTTTTTTGTAGAGCGTCACTGCACGCGCCAGGGGCTCGGCGGCGCGTCGGTCCTGCCCGCCGTCGACCAAGGCCGCCCCAGCCCGGGACAGGGCCTCGATCGCCTTAGGCCCACCCGGATATTTTTGCGCGAACTCCAGGAACGCCTTGGCGGCGGCGTCGCGCTGACCCGAATCGTAGAGCACCACGCCAACGCGGAACGCCACTTCGCGCACGTCCTCGCGCTTCGGATAGCGGCGCGCATACTCGCCATACGCGGCGATAGCCTTGCCGCTCTGACCGAGGTGCTCACGCAAGAGGCCAGCATTGAACAGCGCGTCGGGCGCATGCACGTCCTTTGGATAGCTATTGGCGAGTCGCTCGTAAAAGGTCGCGGCTTGGTCCCACAGCGCGGCCTGCTCGTACAGCCGACCCGCCGCCCACGCCGCCGGCCCGGCCTCGTTGGAGCTCGGATACTGATCGACCAGCGTGGCGTAGACCTTGACCGCCT
>JBBQIO010000382.1:0-4643 GCA_038325015.1 Polyangia bacterium | reverse complement strand
CGGTGTTGGCGCTGGTCAGCCGGTAGTCGTAGCGAAACACGAACGGGTCATCGTGGGTGAAGTCGCGGAACTCCGAGACGCCAAACGCGACGTCGCTGACCTTGGCCTGCACGTTCGAGACGATTCCGTCGAGGCCGCCCTCGATGGCGTTGATCGCCTGGGCCATCGAGCCGGTCGTGTCGATCGAGAACACGACGTCAGCGCGGCTGACGTTGGTCGACAGCGCCAGCGTCTCTTTGGCCGGCGTCGGCGGCTGCTCGTAGTTGCTGTTGAAGAAGAAGTCGCCGCGCGCCAGCGGGCCGGTCGCCGCGTTGGACCCGTCGCACTTGCACGCCGCCTGCGCAGCTACGGGCGCCAGCGCACAGTCCTCGTACTCGACCAGATCGGGCACGCCGTCCGAGTCGGTGTCGGCCAGGATGCGGCTGGTTTCGCAGGCGTCGGCAACTCCGTTGCAGTTGGCGTCTTCCAGATGGTCGACCAGGCCGTCGCCGTCGGAATCGAGGTCTTCGAAGTCGGCGATGCCGTTGCCGTTGGTGTCCACCGGCGGCGTCGACGGGTCGCTGTCGCCGGCTTCCAGCGCATCGGCGATGCAGTCGCCGTCGGAGTCGAGGTCACGATAGTTGGGGACGCCGTCGCCGTCGGTGTCGACCACGGTCTCATCGCGGTCTAAGATGGTGTCGCCGTCCGAATCGGTGTCCAGGTAGTCGGCAATGCCGTCGCCGTCGGTGTCGGGTGCGGTGGCCACGGTGATGGCCGCCACGAACTGGCCGAGCGGCGTCAGCTCGATGATGTCTGCGATGCCGTCCCCGTCGTTGTCCGGGTCCATGTAGTCGGGGCGGCCGTCGCCGTTGGTGTCGGTCGGGTGCAGCGGATCGAGGCCGGCCTCGGCGCTGTCGGGGATCGAGCCGTCGTGGGCGTCGTCGGAGTCGAGGTCGCGAAAATCGGCGACACCGTCGCCGTCCGAGTCGACGGGCGGGATGCACAGCGTCGCGTTGCGCCCTTCGATCTGATCCGGAATGCCGTCGTTGTCCGAGTCGCTGTCGAGATAGTCGGGGGTGCCGTCGTGATCGGTGTCGGTCGGGGGATTTTCTGCGGCGCCCTCGTTGGCGTCGCTGATGCCGTCGCCGTCCGAGTCTTTGGTCGAGGTGCAGACCAGGACCTCTTCGCTGCCGCCGTCCGCCGTTGCGCGTTTGGGGGTCCGTGACTCGGTCGGTCCGCAGCCGACCCCAACCAGCGCGACCAAAGCCACCAGAGCCATTATCGGGGCCGAGTGGGACGCGGTTGCAACAGTGCGCGTGCGGTTTTTCAACATAGCCCCCTTGCGTGGTGGCGGTCGGTCCGTGAAGGGACATAACGCAAGAGGTGAGCCAGTTTCGCGACGCGCTCTAACGCCTCGGAACGCCTCGGAACGCCTCGGGACGCCTCGATGATCAGTCGATCGAGCGGAGCCGTGTTTCAGGGTCGACCGTGCTCGGTGGGGACAACTGACTCCGGCGGATGGGCCCCAAAGCGAGCAAAAACAGCACCAGATCGTCGGGCGTCAGGGTCTGCAGAAGATCGCGTGCAATAGCGCGCGCGTCGGCGAGGTCGCAGGGTTTGACCGGACGGGGCGGCGGGACCAGGCGCAGACGAGGCATGCCTGGTAAATGTCGCGAGCGGCGCGGACCTTCAGCGAATTGTCGCTCAGCGCGGCAGATCGAAGGCCGCGTTCATGCCCTGGGTGTAGCGGAGCTGAAACGGCTGCGGCTCGATTCCGAGCTTGGCCAATCGCTCGCCGTAAGGGCCGCCGCCGATTTTCAAATAGGACTGCATCGGCTCGCCGCCCTTTTTCCACAGTCGGCTGGTGAATTTCGCAACCATAAAATCGCCGGCGAACTTGGTCTGCGCCTGCACGATCTGGCCGTCGAGCTGCGAATAGGTCTTGCCGGTGACGTCGAAATGCGACGGCGTCCCGCCCATCGGCACCGCGAGCTCGAAATAATTCGCGCCCGTTTCGTCCTTGGCCACCGTGACGCAGTTGCCGTCGCGCTCGTCGATATCGACCTCGTGGGTGACCTTGGGCAGCCCCCAGATTTTATTGCCGCGCAGCGTGTTTTCGCGCGACGTCACCGGCATGTGAAAGACGTAATAGCCAAAGCTGGGAAAGATCGGCAGCAGCATCGGCAGGACCGGAATCGGTAGCGTCGCATTGAACATCACCGGAATGGTCATCGCGATCTCGTTGTACGGCGGCACGTTCAGAACGTGGCGGTATTCGTAACAGGAGAACAGCACCAGAGCGCGACCGCGCGGCATGCGCACCGGCCGGAGCTTGGGGTGCGGCAGCTCGGCCCGCGCTGCCTCGTAGTCGCATAGAAAGATGCCGATGGCGCAGCGCACGTCGTGGTACAGCGTCGGAAAGACGTAGTCCTTGGTGATGGTGTCGGTGAGCTGTACGGGGTGCGGGCGCAAAGTGAAGCGTTTGAAGAACGCGTCCTGGAACTTGTCGCTGTTATCGAGGAGTGGCGCGGAAAATTCGAGGAGCGGTTTCATGGCGGCAGTTTCGTCGAGCGCCCTTTTTCGCGCAACCAGCACGGGCCCAGCGACGCAGTGGTGGTAAATTGCCGGCGTGATGAGCTCGCCTACCTACAGCGCAGACGTGGTCGTCATCGGCGGTGGCCTAGCGGCGATCGCCGCCGCGCTCGAGCTGGCGGCACAAAAAAAACGGGTCGTGCTGCTCGAGTGCGCACCGCGGGCGCGCTTCGGCGGCCTGGCCAAGCTATCGTTCGGCGGCCTGTTCTTCGTCGACTCGCCCGAGCAGCGGCGCAACGGCATCCAGGACTCGACTCAGCTGGCGCTCGACGATTGGCTGCGCTATGGCGAGCACGCCGTCGGAGATACTTGGCCGCGGCGCTGGGCCGAGGCCTATGTCACGCGCTGCACGCCTGATGTGCGCGACTGGGCGCACCGTCATGGGGTGCGCTTTTTTCCGGCGCTCAACTGGACCGAGCGCGGCTACTTCGTGCCCGGCAACAGCGTCCCGCGCTTTCATCTGACCTGGGGCTGTGGGCCGGGCGTGGTCGATCCGTTGATCGCGGCGCTAGGCAAACACGACACGGTGGCGCTGCAGTTCGATCATCGCGTCGACGGGCTCGACTTCGAAAATGGCCGCTGCGTCGGCTGTCACGGTGTGGCCGACGGTCGCGAATTCACGGCGCGTGGCGATGCAACGATCGTCGCCGCCGGTGGCATCGCCGGCGACTTGGCGCGCATCCGTCGCCACTGGTCGCCCGAGCTCGGTACGCCGCCCGAGGACCTGTTGTGCGGCTCACTTCCCGAGGCCGACGGCCGCATGCTCGACGCGGTCAAGAGCGCGGGCGGCAACATCACCCACCTCGAAAAAATGTGGAACTACGCCGCCGGGGTCAAGCATTGGAAGCCGCTCTTTGCCGGCCACGGGCTGAGCTTGGTCCCGGGAAAATCGGCGCTGTGGATGAACGCCGAGGGGCGCCGCTTCGTCGACCCGCCGCTGGTTGGCTCTTACGACACTTTGACGCTGATCGAGCGCATCTGCCGCGAGCCGAAAAAATATTCGTGGCAGGTGCTCAACGTGCCGATTGCCGAGCGCGAATTCGCTGTCTCCGGCGCCGAGCATAACGTCGAGCTGCGCGAAAAGCGGCTGTTCGGCTTTTTGGCGCGGCTGCTCTTCGGCAGTAAAGCGTTGGTCAAAGACTTCGTCGATCACTGCGAGGACTTCGTTGTCGCCGACAGCGTCGCCGAGCTAGCCGACAAGATGAACGCGCTGACCGGCACGGCCGACGTCGATGCCAAGCTGTTGCAAGAGGAGATCGAGCGCTACGACGCCAACGTGGGCCGCAAAAAAAGCCTGCAGAACGACGACCAGCTGCGCCGCATCGCGCACGCCCGGCAGTATCGCGGCGACCGCCTCAGGACGTGCAAGCGGGCGCGCATTCTGGGTGCACGGCCGCTTCTGGCCATTCGGCTGCGCATTTTGTCGCGCAAGAGCCTGGGCGGCATCGTCGTCGATCTAGAAGGGCGCGTTCTCGACGTCGAGGACCAGCCAATCGCCGGGCTGTACGCGGCGGGCGAGGCGGCAGGATTTGGCGGCGGCGGCATGCATGGCAAGCGCGCGCTCGAAGGGACGTTTTTGGGCGGCTGCATCTTCAGCGGTCGCAGCGCCGCGCACGCCATCGCCACCGGAAGAGGGCTCGCGACATGAAACGCAACGGTGCCTATCTGGCAGTTCGCGCGCTCGAGCAGATCGGCGTGCGCTTCACCTTCGGTGTACCAGGGGTGCACAACACCGAGCTCTATGACGAGCTCAACCGCAGCGAGACAATCACGCCCATCTTGGTGACCCACGAAGGCGGCGGCGCCTTCATGGCCGACGCCATCAGCCGGACCTCGGAGCACATCGGCTGTCTGGCGATCGTGCCGGCCGCCGGCGCGACCAATGCCATGAGCGGTATCGGCGAGGCCTATTTGGATGGGGTCGCGATGCTCGTGATCTCGGGCGGCATTCGCCGCGATTCGGGGCGCTCGTTTCAGCTCCATCAGCTGGACCAGCAAAAGCTCGTCGCCGCGGTGACCAAGGCGGCGTTCGTGGTCGAGCGTCATGACCAGGTGGTATCGACGATCTACAA
>JBBQIO010000381.1:0-4654 GCA_038325015.1 Polyangia bacterium | reverse complement strand
ATCGATGGAACGATCGATCTGCAGGGCGCGTGCACGGGCGGGATTGCTGGACCCGCCGCCGGAGCCGGAGGCTTGGCGAGCGTCACCAACGGAATGGCGGGCGGCGGTGCGGGCGGTGGCGGTGGCGGTCAATCTTCGGTGCAGGGAGGCGCCGCCGGCGGTGGCGGTGGCGGCTGCGGCGACATCGGTGGGGCGGGCGCGCGCGCGGGTCAGGACCTGCCGGGCAGCGCAGGCGGCGTCATCTTCGGCAACCTTCTGACCGGCACGACGGCGGTGGCTTTGGTCGGCGGCGGCGGTGGCGGAGCCGGGGCCGCGACCGGTGGCGGAGTCGGCGGCGCGGGCGGCGGTGCGCTGCAGCTGGTGGTCAACGGCTCGGCCAAGCTCAACGGAACGATTCAGGCCAGCGGATGCGGCGGCGCGCCCGGCGGGGTCAATGCCGGCGGCGGCGGCGGCGGGGCCGGCGGAATGGTGCTCCTCGAATCGATCGACCTGACGCTCGGCGTCGATAGTGTCATCGCGGCCAACGGTGGGGGCGGCGGTGGCACCGGCGTGACCGCGACCGCGGGGGGCAACGGCGCGTCAGGGCGTACTGCGGCGGCGGCTGGAGTTGCCGGCAACAATGGCAACGCGGGCGGCGTAGGTGGCGTGTTCGGCGCGCTGGCCGGGATGCCTGCCCCCATGCCCGTCACTCCTGGAACCGGCGGCGGCGGCGGCGGTGGGGTTGGCCGCATCGTCGTCAAAACGCAAAACGGAATGGACACGGACAAAGGGTCCATCCTGTCGCCCTACTTCACCGACTTCGCGTCGAACCACGAGCAGCCGGCCGAGCTGACGACCGCCATCGTTCAATAGCTGGCGCGCCCGTGTATTACGCCGCGAGCGCCAGCTCGGCTTGTGCGCCGTCGGCATGCAAGAGCTCGAGCAGGCGCGCACGCAGCTTGTGCTTCTTCGAGTAGACGGTCTTGACCGAGATGCCCATCGCGCGGGCGATCGCCTCGGGCTCCAGCTCCTCTTTGTAGTACAGCTCGACGAAGCGGCGCTCGCGTGCGTTGAGCGCGTCGAGCAGCGATGATAACGAACGAGCGCGCTCCACGCCGTGCTCGTGCTCCATGAGCGCATCGAGCGCGCTCGGCTGATCGCTGGCGCGCTCGTCCCATAGATGGCGCTCGCCGCGTTCGAGGCGCGGTCGACGCGCGTGGCGTCGCAGATGATCGTACGTCAAATGGACGGCGAGCATGCCGAGCCAGGTCGACAGTCGACTGCCCCGCGCCGGGTCCCACGCTCGCAGCTTGTGCATGTCGTCGGCGAGGAGCGAGCAGCATAGCTCGGCGAAGATCTCTTGTGCATCGTCCATGCACATCGCGTCGGACCGGCCGGTGATGCGCGTGATGCAGCGAAAGACCAACGGCCGGAAGCGACGCAAGAGCTCGGTCCAAGCCCGCGGGTCGTGCGCCAGCACGGCGTCGCGCAAGGTGACGTCGTCGTTCGGATGGCAGACCGGTGCGGCGGTTGTACGTGGGTCCATGGCGCGCTCTCCTCGTCAGCCCGCTCGTGCGGAGCTAGCGAGATGCAAACGCAAGCCAGAGGCCTATCGGTTCAACAACCCAACATAACGAAATTATTCACGTATTTATTTCGATGGTGCAAGGCGTGTCTGTTGTGACACGCACCCCGGTGTCAGGCGCGGCGGATCGCTTCGCGCCACGTGCCGAGCTGCGCGTCGACCTCAGCGCGACTGCGCTGCGGGGTGAATCGCGTGGCGGGCGTGGCCGCCTGCGCAGCCGTCCAGACTTTTTCCAGCGACGCAAAGTCGGCCCACAGTCCCAGGCCGCATCCGGCCAGCATGGCGGCGCCCAGCGCGGTCGCTTCGACCAGCGCCGGCCGGACGACCTCGATGCCCAGTAGGTCGGCCGAAATCTGCATCAAGAGGTCGTTGGCCGCCGCTCCTCCGTCGACCAAAAGGCTGTTGAGCGTCAGACCGGCGTCGCTCTGCATGGCGCCGGTCAGGTCCGCAATCTGCAGCGCGATCCCGTCGAGAATCGCGCGCGCCAGGTGCGCCTTGGTGGTGCCGCGCGTGAGACCCGAGATGAGGCCGCGCGCCTCGGGACGCCAGTGTGGAGCGCCGAGCCCAGCCAGCGCGGGCACGGCGACCACGCCGCCGGCATCCGGGACGCTGCGCGCCAGCTCCTCGATCTCTCGGGCGCTGCCAATCAGGCCGAGCCCGTCGCGAAACCACTGCACCATCGCGCCGGCAACGAAGGTCGATCCTTCGAGCGCATAGGCCGTCTCGTCACCAACCCGCCAGCCGACGGTGGTCACCAGGCCATTTTTCGACGGCACGGGCTGATCTCCCGTGTTCATCAGCAAAAAGGCGCCCGTGCCGAAGGTGCACTTGGCCTGTCCGCGTCGCCAGCACGCCTGACCAAACAGTGCCGCCTGCTGGTCGCCTGCCATGCCCGAGATGGGCACGCCGTCGGGCAGACCGGGTACGCCGCGCGTCACGCCGTAGCGCTCCGCGGAGGGCCGCACCTCGGGCAGAACAGTGAGCGGCACTTCGAGCAGCTCGGCCAGCCGCGGCGACCAGGCGCGCTCGTGCAGGTCGTAAAGCAGGGTGCGGGAAGCGTTGGACACGTCAGTCACGAACGACGCGCCAGCGGTCAGTCGCCAGACCAGATAGCTGTCGACCGTGCCGACGCAAATTTCGCCGGCCTCGGCGCGGGCGCGCAATCCGTCGACATTTTGCAGCAGCCACCACAACTTAGTCGCCGAAAAATAGGGATCGAGCATGAGGCCGGAGCGCTGCCGGACTTCGTCTTCGAGGCCGCGCTGCTTGAGCTCCTGACAGCGCTCTGCGGCGCGCCGGTCCTGCCAGACGATGGCGTTGTGCAGCGGCTTGCCTGTCGCGCGCTCCCAAACGATGGTCGTCTCGCGCTGATTGGTGATGCCGATGCCGATGACCTGCGCGGCCTCGACACCACTGCCTGAGCTATGCACCGCATCGACCAAGGCCCCCAACACCGACTTCCAGATTTCGTCAGGATCATGTTCGACCCAGCCGGCGTGCGGAAAGTGCTGCGGGAGCTCGCGATAGCCGCGGCCGCGTAGCCGCAGAGTCTCGTCGAAGACGAGGACAGTGGACCCAGTCGTGCCCTGATCGATAGCAACGATGAAACGCGACATGGGCAATAGCGTATCACTTCGATCAGTTGGAGCCGTCACGCTTCTGCAAGCGTTGACGTTGACGTTGACGCTGACGTCAACGTTGACGAGCCGTTGACGTTGACGTTGACAAAGAACCTAAACCTAAACGCCACCGTCAACTCCAGCAGGTCGGCTCAGTCGGCTCCGCGGGTACGCAAAAATGCGGCCGTTGGAGTCAATGGTGGAGTTTAGGTTTAGGTTCTCTGTCAACGTTGGGCAGTCAACGTCCACGTTGGGCGTCAACGTCGACGTCAACGTGTTCGTTTCGGCGATTACGCTAAATTGGTCTCAAAATAGCGCACCACTTCGCGACAGACGCGATCTCGTTCCACATCTATCGTAATCAGGTGATAGCTGCGCTCGAGCGCAATCTGCTCGACCGACGCGCTGGCCACGCCGCGGGCGATCTCCGCCATGCAGGAAAATGGAATCGTGTGGTCCTGCCGCCCATGCATCAACAGAAGCGGCGTCGTGATCTCGCTCAGCTTGGCGGCGATGTGCGCGCCGAAATCGACCAAGCTCAGGAGCGCCGGAATCGCAACCTTCGTGCCGCGCTGCAGCCGCTGATTGCGCTCCTTCATTTCAGCGTCGAGCACATCGGAGCCGCCGAGCTTGGGCAGGGAAATTGAACGCAAGAGCGGGACACGCGACACTAGCGCTAACGGTCGCTCGAGGCTCGGCGTCAAATGGAGCGCGACGGACAGGCCGGCGATGGCGCGGATCTCCTTGCCGTGCACGCGTGCCAGCTCGAGCGCGACGAGGCCGCCCATCGACAGGCCGCAGATGCCGATGGGCGCGCTCGGTCCCAGGCGCTCGACCAGGCGCAGGCGCGCGCGATTGGCGCCGCCCACCCAGTCGGGCCAGCGCGTCCTGCCTAGCATCGCGTGGTCTGTTCCATGGCCGGGAAGCTGCGGGACTTCGACGGCGAAGCCCGCCATCGACAGCGCCTCGGCGACCAAGGTCATCTCGAACGGTGTGCCAGTAAATCCATGACACAGGACGACGCCGCCTTTTTGCGGCGCGCCGGTTCGCAATTGGGTTGTCCTGGAGGTGGTCACGCCTGCCACCCTAGCCCGGCAATTGACACGCGGCGGACAAAATCTGTAATACTAAAGTCGGCAGACTAGACCGTCCGCATTCGGCGGCAGGGGCATGGGGGATCGCTTTACGTGATGGCCACTCGGCACACAGGACTTATCCGGCGTGGATGACTTCAAGACCCGAGTCACTCAGGTCCGGCCACTGGAGCGCCAGCTCATCGATCCCGAGCAGGCGTGCCTGGTGCTCATTTATCCGCCGGGACCCGAGCTCGGCCGCCGCTACGAGCTCGATGGCCTGGCCGAGGTCGTGATCGGTCGCGGCACCGATTCGCACATCCAGGTCGATCGCGACAGCGTTTCGCGTCGCCACGCGACTGTGTTGCGACGCGGCGGCGGATGGGTGGTGCAGGATC
>JBBQIO010000380.1:0-4657 GCA_038325015.1 Polyangia bacterium | reverse complement strand
GCAGGCCGGCAGCGACGAGAAGCTGGGGGCCGATTCCGGCCCGACGAGACATTGGTACCATGCCCGCTTTATAACACTTCATGCCGGGGCGCCCGACTCGTGGTGTAGTCTCTCGCGCCATGTTTCGGGGCTGGAAAATCGCCGTCGTCGTCCCGGCCTTCAACGAAGAGGCCAAGGTGGCGCGCGCCGTCGCCGCCGTGCCGAGCTTCGTCGACCATATTTTGGTCGTCGATGACGCGTCGGCCGACCGCACCTTCTGGGCAGCGTCGTCGTTGCGCCACCCAGGCCTCGAAGTGCTGCGCCATCCGCGCAATCGCGGTGTCGGCGCGGCGATCGAGTCGGGATATCGGCGCTCGCTGGCCCTTGGAGTCGATGCCGCGGTGGTCATGGCCGGCGACGGACAGATGGATCCGCGCGATCTGCCTGGGCTGCTCGCGCCGCTGGTCGAGGGGCGAGCCGACTACGTCAAGGGCAACCGATTCGCCGACGGCCGACTGTGGGGCGTCATGCCGGTCGAGCGCATCGTAGGCAATATCTTGCTGTCCCTCGCCACCCGCTTCACTTCGGGATATCGCGACCTCTTCGACTCGCAGTGTGGTTATACGGCGGCGGCCCGCCCAGCGCTGCAGGTGCTGTGCACCACAGGTCTGTTCCCGCGCTACGGCTATCTGAACGATCTCCTGGCGCGACTGCACACCGCGGAGCAGCGCGTGGTCGACGCGCCGGTGCGCGCGGTCTATGGGCCAAAGTGGCGGTCGGGCATCCGCCTGTCGACTGTGGTCTATCCGGTTTCGTTCGTCCTTTTGCGGGCGATGGTGCGCCGGCTGTACGCCGAAAGTGGCTTCAAGCGGACCCGCGCCGTGCCCGTCCCGTCGTCGTTGGCCGAGGTCGAGCCGTCGCCGATTCGTGTCGCCGCCGGCGGTTGATCCCGTGCGCGTCGGCGTGTTGACCACGTCCTACCCGCGCTTTTCCGGCGATAGCGCGGGCCTCTTCGTCGAGGGGTTTAGCCGCTGGCTGGCGCGCAGCTGCGACGTCGAAGTGCTGTGCGCGGACGATGCCCGCCCGCTCTTTTATCGTGGCGGTGCGCCGCTCGCCCTGCGTGGTCCGGCGGCGTGGTCGAGCGCCGCGCGATTTTCCGGCGCGCTCGCGGCAGCTGCGTGGCGTCGACGCAAGAGCTGGGACGCGGTGGTGTCGCACTGGCTCGTCCCCTCGGCGGTGTGTGCATTGCCACTGGCCATACCGCACCTGGCGATCGCGCACGGCTCCGACGTCGCGCTCTTGCGTCGGCTGCCCGGCGGCGAGTCACTCATTCGCTGCATCGCTGCGCGCAGCGATCTGGTCTATGTCGCACGGTCGCTGATCGTGCCCGGCGCGCCCGGGCGCGTGGTGGCCATGGGCGTCGATGAAGAAATGCCGGCCGATCGCCTGGTGGCACGTACCAGGCTCGGTTGCGCCGACCGTACGGTGCTGCTCTACCTCGGTCGGCTTATCCATGACAAAGGCATCGACCTGGCAGTAGCCGCGCGGCCCGCCGGAGCACTCTTGGTTATCGCCGGCGAAGGGCCTGCCCAACGTGCCCTTCGGCGTTCGGAGTCGAGCGACGTGCGCTTCGTCGGCGTTGTCTCGGGCGCGCTCAAACGCGACTGGCTGGCCGCCGCCGATGTCGTTGTTGTGCCATCACGGCGCGACGCATCGCCGGTGGTCGTGTCCGAGGCGTTCGTCGCCGGAACGCCGGTCGTCGCCACGCGGACCGGCGGGCTACCCGACCTGATCCGCGATGGGGTCGATGGCATATTGTGCGAGCCGAATAGCGCATCACTGACGGACGCGCTCGGTCGCGTGTGCGCCGATCCGGACCTCCTGACACGGCTGAAAAAAGGCGCGCTGCACAGCGGTCACGCGCGCACGTGGGACGTGGTCGGACCGCAACTCTGGGAGCCTTTCATCGCACGCAGCGGGAAAATGGGGCGGCCCGGCGCCAATCCGCCGCGACTGCGTGTTTGTCGTTGCTGAAATGGCGATTGTCATCCAACGTTGCCCAAGCGTGACCGGCGCGACACAGTCACGTAACCAGGAGGCAGCGACGGCCCCCATGCATCGCCGACCGACACCCGAAGTCACGATGGTCGTACGCGTGCGCGACGACGAAGAGCTGGTCGGCCACGCCATCATGCGCATTGCCCGCCACCTGCGCGGGCTCGGTCAATCGTTCGAGCTCCTGGTCGCGGACGAGAGCTCGGGCGACAACTCTGTCGCGATCGCGACGCTGTTGCGCCGCGAATTTCCAGAGGTCGCGGTGCTTCACGCGGCGGTTGGACATGGCTTTTATGCTGCGGCGCAGCGGGCGCGCGGCCGAGCCCTGGTTCTGATCGATGCGCGCACGCGCGTGCCCCTGCCCTCTTTGACCTCCGCGCTGACCCAGCTCCGGCGCGGCCACGACGTCGTCATCGTCGAGGATCGCTTTTTGGTGCTGCGGCGCACACGCACTTGGCGGGCTTTTGGCGCGCTCATCACGCCGCGCCGCCGTCCCCGCATCCTGGCGCGTCGCTTGGCTCATCACGCGCGCGGGCTGTCGCTGCGCTATGTCGGACCGCCGCCGATAGGCCGTTTCGCGGGGTTGCGGGCAGGCCTGCGGCGCTGTCTGGCGATCTTGAGCCGGCCACTGGTGCGGCTCGCTCGGCCGCGTCCCGTCCCCGCCCTGTCTTAACCTGCCGTAGACCTCCCTTTCCCCAAGGCATTGCCGATGCTAGGTTTAGCCCATGGGAATCAGTCTGACCTGGGGCTCGGGCGCGCTGGCCATCTTGGCGCTCGGCGTCCTCATCATCGTCCATGAGGGCGGACACTTTCTGATCGCGCGGCTCTCCGGGATGCGGGTCGACCGCTTCTCGATCGGGTTCGGGCCGACGCTGTTGAGCTTCCGGCGCGGCGAGACCATCTATCAGATCGCGGCCATTCCGTTCGGCGGCTTCGTGCAGATCGCCGGCTTGGCGCCGGGCGAGGACGTCGTCGACCGCGACCCGCGCTCCTACCCGAACCGTCCGACCTGGCAACGCTTCGCCACGATCTTCGCCGGACCGGCCACGAATTACCTGTTCGCGGCCCTCTTGATGATCGTGTTCCATTTCGTGTGGGGCGTGCCGACCATCGGCAAGGCGCCGCTCGTCGGAGCGTTGACCGAAGGCAAACCGGCCGCGCGCGCCGGGCTACAGCTCGGCGACGAGATCGTCAGCATCGATGGCAAGGCGGTCAAAGAGATGACCGATGTCGCGCCGATCATCAACGCCTCCCAAGGGCGACCGGTAAGCATCGTTCTGGCGCGCGAGGGGCAGCCGATGACCGTCGCGGTCACTCCGGAAAAAGACTCCGGCAACTATCGGATTGGTATCGAGCTGTGGCCCAAAGAGGAGACCGTCAAAGCGCCGGCCGGGACGTGCATCGTCGAAGGATTGCTGTTTCCGGTGCACTACAGCCAGTTCATCCTGCACAACTTCAAAGAGATCGCGACCGGTCGGCAGCAGGCCAAATTCTCCGGGCCGCTCGGGATCATCCACGTGCTGCGCACCCAAATTCTGCAGGGCGCCAAGAATACGTTTTCGATCATCGCCATGATCAGCGTCTATCTCGGTCTGTTCAACCTCCTGCCGCTGCCGGCGCTCGACGGCGGGCGACTGGTGTTCTTGGGTTGGGAGCTGATCTCGCGTCGCCGCGTCAATCAGCGCATGGAGCAGAACGTCCACACCGTCGGCCTGGTGGTGCTGCTCGGCTTCGTCTTATGGGTGACCATCGCCAACGACATCGGCATCGGCAAGTTCTTCCACCATCACTAATGCGCGTTGAGGCCGGGCTGCGAAATTTGCAGCCAGATGTAGATGGCCACGATCGCCGCCAGCATGATCACCGACACCAGCTCGTAGGGCATGCGATCGGTCCAGCGCCGCTGACCGAAAAACCGACCGTGCGAGCGCTGCCGGATGCGCGCGACTACGCCCGCTGAAAAATCGGGCGGCGCCTCGGCCAGCGGCAAAAGGCGCGTGGCGCGAATGCTCTTAGCGAACGCATCCCACTCGGCGCGGCAGCTCGCGCAGCTGGCGATGTGCCCTTCGACTTCGCCTTTGGTCTCGTTCGACAGCTGATGGTCAAACAGCGCGCTGAATTGGTCGATGACGTGGTCGTTGGGTTCCATCCTGCTCACCTCGTCAGCTTAGCCAAATAATCTTTGAGCGCCGTTCGCGCCCGGTGGAGGCGCGATTTGACGGTTCCGTCGGCCACGCCGGTGACCTCGCGAATCTCGTCGTAGGACAGATCTTCGACGTCGCGCAGAAGCAGCACCGTTCGTTGATCTTCGTCGAGCGTGGCAATGCCGCTTTGCACCAGCTTTTCGAGCTCGCGACCCTCGAACACCGCGTCGGGCCCATCGATGTGCGGTCGCAGCGTCGACGGCGGGGCCCCTTCGAGCAGGTGCTCGTTGTCCCCGTCGATCGCGCTTTGTGCTTTGTGCGATCGTCGGCCGAGGTATTTCAGCCGGTTTTTGCACTGGTTGGCGGCGATGCGGTAGAGCCACGTCGAGAACTTGGCGTCGCCGCGAAACGAGTCGATCGACTTGAAGACCGTGACGAATACCTCCTGGGCGACGTCCTCGGCCTCTTCACGATTGCCC